>DATEIG010000461.1:0-6966 GCA_035279185.1 Mycobacterium sp. | reverse complement strand
TCAAGGCGGGCCGCACGTTCGGATCGAAAGTGACTGTGGCCGAAAGGTGATACGCGTCGAGCAGTGCCGCCGTGGCGAGGCACCCGGGTTCGAGAATGGTCGCGATCGACCCGGTGTGGGCCACCAACGGCGGCGACACCTCCGGTGTGCCCGACAACTTCCACTCGATGTCGAAGGTGTACTGCGCCTTGCCGTCGTCATCCAGCGTCGCGAGCGCAGTCGGCGTGCGGTCGGCGGTGACGCTGCAAGCGACCAGTTCCGCGCCGGAGCCCTCGACGTACTCGGCGATGCGGCGGCCGCGGACGTCGTCGCCGATGTGGGTGAGGAAATCGACGTCGCGTCCGAGCCTGGCCAACCCGACCGCGACGTTGAGGGGACTGCCGCCGACGTGCTCGCCGACGACCCGGCCGTCCCGCTCGACGACGTCGATCAGCGCCTCGCCGATGACAAGCGCGCGGCTCACGGTGTCTGCCCTTTCATCAGTGCCTCCAGCGTCGCCCTCGCGCCGTCGCGGTGCAGCGAATCCAGCGCCCATCGGTACGCCTCGACGAAACGGCCGGACGTCGCGAGATCGCCGAACACGTCGGTGTTTTCGATGAATGCCGTCGGATTCTCCCGCTGCGACTTCGCGATCGGAACGAGCGTGTCAGCCAACTGGTCCTGGACGTCGATCGGCTCACCCTGCTCGTCGACGCCCTCCGCGTAGCGCGCCCAACTCGCGACCGTCGCCGCCGACAGTTGGACCGGTCCGTCAGCGGCGAGGTTGGCGCGGACCACGGGAAGCAACCATTTGGGGATGCGGTCCGACGAGCCGAAGCACAGCCGCACGATAGTGTCGCGCACACCCGGATTGGCGAACCGCTCGATCAGCGTCTGCTTGTAGGAGGGCAGGTCGATGCCGGGCACGGGCAGCAGCGTCGGCGTCGCCTCTTCGTCCATGTACCGCATCAGGAAGTCAGCGAACAGCGGATCGCCCGCGGCGTCGTGCACCAGGCGGTAACCCGCGAGATAGGCGAAATAGCAGAGGCTTTGGTGGCTGGCGTTGAGTAGCCGCAATTTCATCAGCTCGTAGGGACGCACGTCGTCCACCAGAAGCACGTCGACGTCTTCAAAGCGCGGTCTGCCATTGGAGAAGTCGTCCTCGAGCACCCACGACGTGAAGGGCTCCGCCACCACGGGCCACTGATCGTCGACACCGAATTCGTCCTTCAACTTCTCGACGACCTCTGGCGTGGTCGCCGGCGTGATGCGGTCCACCATCGAGTTGGGAAACTTCGTGTTGGCGGACATCCACTCCGCGAGCCCGGGGTGCACGCGTTCGGCGAAGCTCGTGAACGCCTGTCGCGCAACGTCGCCGTTGCCTTCGATGTTGTCGCACGAGACGATCGTCGGCGACGCGATCGCCCGGTCACGCCGACGTGCGAGCGCCTCGGCCACCAGACCGAACACGCTGACGTCATCGGGCTTGATCGAGTCGACGTTGTAGCCGCCCTCGGTGATCGTCAGCGAGATGATGCGGGTCGTCGGCGCGGCGAGCAGCTCGATGACCGCTTCCGGGTCGTCGGGCGCGTACAGGTATTTGACGATCGACCCGATCACCCGCGCGTCGCGGGTGCCGTCGGGATTCTCGAGCACCAGCGTGTACAGCCCGTCCTGGGCGTCGAGGATGTCGGCCATCCTGCGGTCGGACGGCATGACGCCCACGCCGCAGATCCCCCAATCCTTCGCAAGACCCCGCTCCAACAGCTGGTCGACGTACATCGCCTGGTGCGCGCGATGGAAGCCGCCGACCCCGAAGTGCACGATGCCGACGCCCACGGCGTCGCGGTCGTACGTGGGTTTGGCGATGGGTACCCGATCAAGCGTGGCTCGCGAAAGTGTTGTGTGCGTCACAATCACCATGCTAACGTGATGAGCATCTACTCGCACCCCTGAGCATTTGCTCACGGTTCGGAGATTGGTGGGGCAGCACGTGTCGACGTCGACCGAGAGCGTGGCGGCACCCTCCGTCGCGCCCGAGGATCTTCGACTCGCCCTGCGTGCGGCCACCCTGTATTACCTCGACGGTCTGACCCAGGCCGAGATCGCGAGCCGTCTCGGCGTATCCCGGCCGACCGCCGGGCGCCTCATCGCGCGCGCCAAGGCCAAGGGCCTCGTGCGCATCGACATCGTCGTGCCGCCCGATCTCCGCGACAATCTGCACGCCGACGAAGAACGTGAACTCGAACAGCGCTTCGGGCTCACCGAGGCCGTCGTCGCCGGCAGTGGCGTCGACGTCGGCGCACCCGGACGCCCCGCCGCCTACGCCAGCGTCGGCCGAGCCGCTGCCGCGCTGCTGATGCGGCGGCTCACGCCGACCGACGTCATGGGTTTCACCTGGGGCCCTGAGCAGGTCGCCGTGGCGTCCGCGCTGACGCCCGGTGTCGCGAGCTGCCGCGCGGTCGTCCAGCTCGACGGTGCCATGTCGACCGCCGCCTACCAGACGGGCACCGAGTTCATCCTCGGCCGCTGCGCCGATGTCCTTCGCGCCGAGACGATTCGGCTGCCCGCGCCTCTGTACGCCGACGCGTCGACGGTCGCGTCGATGCGCAACGATTCGGTGATCTCCCGTTCGCTGGACGCGGGGCGGCGCGCCGACGTGATGATCTTCGGCGTCGGCGCCGCGTCGACGGCGGGCACGCTCTTCGAGGGAAGCTATCTCGACACCCGGATGCTCGACGAGCTGGTGTCCCGAGGCGCGGTCGGTGAGATCGGCGGCCGCTTCTTCGATGCCAGCGGCAAGCCGGTCAACACCGAGCTGGCGCAGCGCGCGGTGTCGGTTCCGCTCGAGGACGTCAAGGCGTGCAAGAAGACGATCCTGATCGCCAGCGGCGCGGCGAAACACCATGCCGCGCTGGCCGCGCTCCGCGGCAAGCTCGCCCGTCTATTGGTTTGTGACATCGACTGTGCCCGTTGGCTATTGGCGCAGCGTTAAGGGAGGTTGAAGTTGAGTATATTGCGCAGGACGTTGCATCGCCTGTCGCTGTGCGCGGCCGTATCGGGTCTGGCTCTGACCGCCGGGTGCGCAGGCGCGGGCAGCTTCGGGTCGTCGGCGGACGAGGTCACGATCGCTTTGGTGTCGAATTCGCAGATGACCGACGCCCAGGAGTTGTCGTCGGACTTCGAGGCCAAGAACCCGGGCACGAAGCTGAAATTCATCACGCTGTCGGAGAACCAGGCCCGCGCCAAGATCACCATGTCGGCGGCGATGGGCGGCAGTGAGTTCGACGTCGTGATGATCAGCAACTTCGAAACCCCTCAGTGGGCACGGACGGGTTGGCTGCTACCGCTCGGCGACTACATCAAGAACACGCCCGGCTACGACGAGAACGACTTCATTCCCTCGCTTCGCGAGTCGCTGTCTTACGAGGGCGACATGTACTCGGTGCCGTTCTACGGCGAGTCGTCGTTCCTCATGTACCGCAAGGACATGTTCGAGAAGGCGGGCATCAACGTGCCGCAGAACGCGAACTACCAGCCGCAGTGGTCGGAGGTTGCGGACTGGGCCGAAACCATCAAGGCGAAGGGCGTGTCGGACGCGGGAATCTGCTTGCGCGGCAAGCCGGGCTGGGGTGAGGTGCTCGCACCGTTGGACACGGTGATCAACACCTTCGGCGGGCGGTGGTTCGACGAGAACTGGAACGCCCAGTTGAACAGTCCCGAGGTCAAGAAGGCTGTCCAGTTCTACGTGGACACCATCAAGAATTCGGGTGAGCTCGGCGCCTCGTCGACGGGATTCCAGGAGTGCGCCAACCTGTTCGGCCAGGGGCAGACGGCGATGTGGTACGACGCGACATCGGCGGTCTCGGTGCTCGAGGACCCCAAGACGTATCCGGAATTGCAGGGCAAGATCGGGTATCTGCCCGCCCCCATCGTCGAGAAGCCGAATTCCGGTTGGCTGTACACCTGGTCACTGGGAATTCCGAAGGGCGCCAAGAACCCCGACGGCGCGTGGAAGTTCATCTCGTGGATGACCAGCAAGGACTACCTGCGGATGGTCGGCGAGAAGCTGGGCTGGGCGCGGGTGCCACCGGGCAGCAGGACGTCGACCTACACGGATCTGCCTGAGTACGAGGCCATCTCGAAGTCCTACGGGCCGCTGACGCTGGAGTCGATCAAGAATGCGACGCCCAACAAACCGACGGTGCAACCGGTCCCGTACACCGGTGTGCAGTTCGTCGGCATCCCCGAGTTCCAGGACCTCGGGACGCGGGTGAGTCAGCAGATCAGCGCCGCGATCGCCGGACAGAAGTCGGTCGACGCCGCGCTCGAGCAGTCACAGCAATACGCCGAGGTCGTCGGCAAGACATATCAGGAGAAGTGATGACCGTAACCGCTGATGCGTCGGCGCAAGCCGAAAACGAGGCAGTGGCCGAACGCGTTCGTAAGATCCGGGAGCGCCAAGGCGTGGGAGTGAGCCGCGCTGAGGGCTGGCGGCGGCGGGGACCGTTGCTTCCTGCCCTGATCTTCATGATCGTCGTCACGCAGATCCCGTTCCTGCTGACGCTGTATTACTCGACCTTGTCGTGGAACCTGGTTCGTCCGGGGTCACGCCAGTTCGTGGGACTGCAGAACTACATCACGGTGGCGAAGGACAGCCAGTTCTGGCGGGTGGGCCTCAACACCGTTCTGTTGATCGTCGTGGTCGTGCTGGTGTCGGCCTTCCTCGGACTTCTGCTCGCTCTGCTGCTGGACCGCGCGTTCCTCGGCCGGGGGATCGTGCGCACGCTGTTGATCACGCCGTTCCTGGTGACACCCGTTGCCGCGGCGCTGATCTGGAAGACCACCATCCTCGACGCCACCAACGGCATCCTGAACTGGGTGCTGTCGCTGGTGGGTGCCGGACCGGTGGACTGGATCGGCGAGTTCCCGCTGACCATGGTGATGGTCGTACTGATCTGGCAGTGGACACCGTTCATGATGCTGTTGATCCTCGCCGGCCTCCAGTCGATGCCTCGGGACATCCTGGAGGCCGGTCGAGTCGATGGTGCGGCAGCGTTTCAACTCTTCCGGGAGTTGACGCTGCCCCACCTTCGGCGCTTCATCGAGTTGGGAGTCGTGCTCGGCGCGATCTACCTCGTCAACACCTTCGACACCATCTACATGTTGACCCAAGGTGGCCCGGGCATCGCCAGCGCGAACCTGCCGTTCTACATCTATCAGCGTGCATTCCTCGGCTTCGACATGGGCCAGGCCGCGGCGATGGGCGTGGTGGTGGTGATCTTCACGATCATCGTCGCGAACTTCGCGCTTCGCTTGATCTTCAAATCGTTCACCGGCAAGGAAGAGGCAGCCTGATGACGACAACAGTTGAAAAAGACACGGCCACAGCCGCTCCGGATACGCCATCGAAAAAGAAGGCCCGCAAGTTCAGCCCGTGGGGTGTGGTGGCCTGGATCGCCGGGCTCGGGTTCTTCTTCCCGGTGTTCTGGATGGTGTTGACCGCGTTCAAGTCGGAGGCCGATGCGGCGACCAGTCCGCCGAAGCTGTTCTTCACTCCGACGCTGGATCAGTTCTCCGCGGTCTTCGAACAGGGCATCGGCCCCGCGTTCCTGAACTCAGTGTTCGCAACCGGAATCTCGACGATTCTCGTGTTGCTGCTCGGTGTGCCGGCCGCCTTCGCGTTGTCGCTGCGGCCTGTGCGCAAGACTCAGGACGCGCTGTTCTTCTTCATGAGCACGAAGATGCTGCCGATCGTCGCGGTGATCCTGCCGCTGTACGTGATCGTGTCGAACATCGGTCTGTTGGACAACATCTGGGCATTGGTCATCCTGTACACCGCGATGAACCTGCCCATCGCGGTGTGGATGATGCGATCCTTCTTCCTCGAGGTGCCCGGCGAACTGCTTGAGGCGGCCAGCCTCGACGGCGCCAGCCTCTGGCGGTCGGTGCGCGAGGTCATCCTGCCGCTGGTGTCACCCGGTATCGCTGCGACAGCGCTGATCTGCGTGATCTTCGCGTGGAACGAGTTCTTCTTCGCGGTCAACCTCACCGCGGTGAACGCGCAGACGATGCCCGTGTACCTCGTCGGCTTCATCGCCGGTCAGGGACAGTACTGGGCCGTGTTGTCCGCGGCCGCGACCCTGTCCGCGCTGCCCGTGATCCTGTGCGGGTGGTTGGCACAGAACAAGCTGGTGCGCGGACTTTCCTTCGGCGCGATCAAGTAGACGTCAAACCTCAACCAGGAGAACAGCAATGGCATCGATCACCTACAAGAACGCGACCTGCATCTACGAGGGGTCCGACAAGCTCGCAGTCGACTCGCTCAACCTCGACATCGCCGACGGCGAGTTCGTCGTCCTGGTCGGGCCATCGGGCTCCGGCAAGAGCACCGCGCTGCGGATGCTCGCAGGCCTCGAGGACATCGACGAGGGCGCCATCGAGATCGGCGGCAAGGACATGACCGGTGTCGCGTCGAAGGACCGCGACATCGCGATGGTGTTCCAGAACTACGCGCTGTATCCGAACAAGACCGTCGCCGAGAACATGGGCTTCGCGCTCAAGCTGCGCGGCGTGTCGGAGGGCGAGCGCCGCAAGAAGGTCGAGGAGGCGGCGAAGATACTCGACCTGACGGAGTTCCTCGACCGCAAGCCGGCCAAGCTGTCCGGTGGCCAGCGCCAGCGTGTTGCCATGGGCCGCGCCATCGTTCGCGAGCCGCAGGTGTTCTGCATGGACGAGCCGCTCAGCAACCTCGACGCAAAGCTGCGCGTGCAGACGCGCACCCAGATCGCCGCGCTGCAACGGCGTTTGGGCACCACGACCGTCTACGTCACCCACGACCAGGTCGAGGCGATGACGATGGGCGACCGCGTCGCGGTGCTGCGGTTCGGCAAGCTGCAGCAGTTCGCGTCGCCGAACGAGTTGTACGACCGGCCCGCCAACGCGTTCGTCGCGGGCTTCATCGGCTCGCCCGCGATGAACCTGGTG
>DATEIG010000460.1:0-11999 GCA_035279185.1 Mycobacterium sp. | reverse complement strand
TCGGGGTCGGGGATGCGGCGGCGCAACAACTCCCCGATGGCTGAGGTCCGCAACGCGGCGGCGGCGTTCTCGGCGCGGGCAGCCTCGCTGATGGTGGCCACCAACCCCGCCTCATCAAGACCCTCGAACACATGTTCGATTATGCCAACGGGGTCTGACACGCCAGAAACCGCGACCTAGAGTGCGAGACATGGACTTCGGATTGTTTATCCCGCAGGGCTGGCGCCTCGATCTCGTCGACATTCCCACCGAACGGCAGTGGCCGGTCATGCACGAACTGGCCACCTACGCCGACAACGGCGCGTGGGATTCGCTGTGGGTGTACGACCACTTCCACACGGTGCCGGTGCCGACCGACGAGGCGACGCACGAGGCGTGGTCGTTGATGTCGGCGTACGCGGCGAGCACGTCGCGCATCAAGCTCGGCCAGATGTGTACGGCGATGAGCTACCGCAATCCCGTGTACCTCGCGAAGGTGGCCGCCACCGCCGACATCATCTCCGGCGGCCGGGTTCAGATGGGTATCGGCGGCGGCTGGTACGAACACGAGTGGCGGGCTTACGGATACGGCTTCCCGTCGGCAGGCGAACGGCTGGGCAGGCTCGACGAGGGCGTCCAGATCATGCGCGACGCATGGCGCGACGGCCGAGTCACGTTGAACGGCAAGCACTATCAGGTCAACGATGCCATCGTGGCGCCGAAGCCACTGCAGGAGGGCGGCCCTCCGCTGTGGATCGCCGGTGGCGGCGAGAAGGTCACGCTGAAGATCGCGGCCAAGTACGCGCGCTACACCAACTTCAGTTCCGAGCCCGACGTGTTCGCCCACAAGTCGCAGGTGCTCGCCGAGCATTGCCGCAACGTCGGCACGGACTACGACGCGATCGTCCGCTCGGCGAACTTCAACGCCGTCATCGGCGAGACGGAAGCCGATGTCTCCGACCGCATCGCGCGCCTGCGCTCGAAGCAGGTCGCCGTCGCCAACGAGCAGGCGGTCGACTCGATGTTGGGCATGCTGAAGTCACCGGACTCACTGGGCTGCACACCGGAGCAGGCCGTCGAGAGGCTGACGCGGATGCGCGACCTCGGCTGCGAGCACGCCATCCTCTACTTCCCTGAGGCGGCTTACGACCGCTCGGGTATCGAGCTGTTCGAGCAGAAGGTCATCCCCGAATTGCGATAGCTACGGGATCGGCGTGATCGGCACCGCTCCCGGCGGTGTCACCGGTGCCCCGGGGTCTCCCGGCGGCGCATCGAAGTAGCCGGGCGGTGGCGGACCGGTCAGCGGGTAGTAGCCCTCCGGCAGTGCCGGGCCGCCTCCGGGCGTACCTGGCGCGCCTTGCGGAGCGCTCGGCGGCGCCTCGGACCCCGGCGCGTTCAGCGACTTGAACCCCGGCGGCAGCTGCGGCGCCGGGCCGGCCCCGGGTGGCGGCGGGTGGCCGCCGGGCATCTGGCCTTCCGGTGTCTCGGCGAAGCCGTAGGGGTCCTTGGCCTGGTTCCACGCGTCGCGAAGGAAGCCCAGCGGGCCGCTGGAGTTCCCCGACCCGTACTTGGGATCCCGGATCTCGGGCACCATCGGTTCGCCGGCCGGCGGCGGGGCCGCGACCACGTCGCCGCCGACGGGATTGCCCGCGGGAACGGCTTCGTACACCGGTTGCCCTGGGGGAAGCGGCTCTCCTGGCGCTGGGATGGGCGGTGCTGGCTCCGCGTTCGCCTGGGCCGCGAGGCCCAGCGCGCCGAAACCGAGGACCGTGCCTGCAATCGCCGCGGCAGCGATTCTTCGCGTCATGGGTGACGAGGCTAGCCGATTCTCGAGGCCTGGTAGTGACTGATGCGCCAGCCGCCGGGGCCGTGCTGGACGAGCACGCCGATATTCAGCGGGATCGGAGCCTGCCCGCGGAACTCGAAATCAGCGCGGATGTAGCCGAGCACCACCCCCGGCCCGGGTTGCCGGCTCTCGAGGATCCGGTACGACACCGTCATGCCGGGCGGTTGGGAGCCGTAATACTCCTCCACGCCCTGGCGTCCGACGCTGTAGGGCCGCAGCCCCTGGAAGATGGCGTCATCGGTGAACGCCGCGGCCACCCGTTGCGGGTCACCGGCATTGATGCCCGCCTGCCATTCGTCGAGGGCGGAGCGCAGTGCGGCGTCGGTGGTCTTCATCGGCCCGCGCTCTGTCCGCCGTCGACGTGCAGGACCTCACCGGTGACGAACGGCGCGTTCTCCAGGTACAGCACCGCGTCGACGACGTCGTCGACCTCGCCGATGCGGCCGAGCGGGTGCATCGTGGCCATCGCGTTGTAGGACGACTCGTCGTGCATGGGGGTCCGAATGATGCCGAGCGCCACTGTGTTCGACCGAATGCCGCGTCCCGCGTACTCGATCGCCAGCGACTTGGTGACAGCGTTCAGGCCGCCCTTGGTGAGCGAGGCCAACGCCGACGGCACCGCCGAGTTGGCTTTGTCCACGAGGCTTGTCGAGATGTTGACGACGTGTCCGCCGTCCCCTTCGGCCAGCATCGCCGCGACGGCCGCGCGAGTCACCTCGAAGAATCCGCGAAGGTTGACCCCGGTGACGGCGTCGAAGTCGTCGTCGGTGTACTCCGTGAACGGCTTCGCGACGAAGATCCCGGCGTTGTTGACCACGGTGTCGATCCTGCCGAACCGGTCGAGGGCCGCGTCGACGATTCGCTGCCCGACGCCGGGCTGCGAGATGTCGCCCGCCACCGTCAGCACCATCGGATCGTCACTTCCGCCGATGGTGCGCGAATTCGCCACCACCGCATACCCGAGCTTGCGGAAACCGGCGACCAATCCCTCGCCGATGCCCTGCGACGCCCCGGTGATCACGGCTACGCGTTGTTGAGTGTTCATGTCGGACTCCTTTGTCTAGGTCTATGTCCACCAACAAGAGCCGCCCGCAGATGATGCTCGTTGGCTGCGACCGGTTTGCTCTCTCGTGATAGGCGCTGCCTTCCAGTCGCTTAGGCTTGCGGCGTGGAGCTGCGTCAGCTGCGCTATTTCCTCGCGGTCGCCGAGGAGTTGAACTTCGGTCGCGCCGCCGACCGGTTGCACATCGCGGGCCCGTCGCTGTCGCAGCAGATCAAGGCGCTCGAACGCGACCTGAAAGTGGAGTTGTTCGATCGCGACCGGCGTTCGGTCACGCTCACGGCGAGCGGCGCGGCGCTGCTACCGCAGGCGCGTGCCGTCGTCGAGGGGGCCGACGAATTGCGCCGTCGCGCAGCCGGTTTGACGGGTTCGGCACCGGTGCGCATCGGCTACGTGCAGTGGTGTCCGACCGACTGGGCCGAACGCGCCGGCGGGGTGGCCAGGCTGCGCGTCGACACGTGGGTGATGCCGTCACACACGCAGGCGACCAGGGTCGCCGACGGCAGCCTCGACCTCGCGATCTGCTGGGTGCAGACCAGCGATCTGGAGTCGCTCGACCTCGACGCGCATCTGATCGGCGTGGACCGCCTGTACGCCGTCAGCGCGGGCTTCGACACGTCGCCGGTGGCGGCCAAGGACACGCTGGTCCTTCTCGATCCCGACGAGGCGACGTGGTCGTCATGGAACCGCTACGCCGAGCAGTTCGCCGCCGACACCGGCGCGCGCACCATGCATGTCGACGACGGCGGCATCACCGGGCCGGACTTCTTCGACCACGTGCGCCGCCTGGGTCGTCCGGTGCTGAACAACCCGAAGGGGCAGGATGCGGCGCAGCCCAAGGGCCTGGTGCGACGGCCCGTCGTGAACCCGACGCCGCTGTGGACGTGGTCACTGGTGTGGCGCCGCGGCGAGGCCAACGCGTCGGTCCGCGCGGTGATCGAGGCGTTCACGCGCGACGCGGATGTGGCGGTGGACCCGTCGGATTGGCTGCCGACGGGGGACCCTCACAGTGCGGGTTCTCGCTGAGGCATCCGCACGAGCGCCGCTGCGACGGCGGCGGCCACCACGACGAGCGCCGCGGCGATCAGCGCGTACTGGAACCCGTGTCGCAGCATGGGTGTCACGGCCACCGGGCCGACGATCTGTCCGACCGAGTAGCCCGCCGTCAACAAGGCGACCGCGCCGGGGAACTGCAACAGCCGCCCCGCCGCCAATGTCATGGTGCTGACGCCGATGAAGGTGCCGCCGAACAGCACCGCGCCGACGAGTGCGGCGGCCCGACCGCCCGCAACCGCGGGCAGCGCGATCCCGATGGCCTGCAACACCAGTGCCGCCGCGAGCAGTTTCGGATGAGACCATCGTGCTCCCAGCCACGCCCACAGCACCGCCGACGGGGCGGCGGCGAGGCCGACGAACAACCACGCGCCGTTGCCGAGCCACCCCGGTGAACTCTCCCTGATCGCCGCGACGAGGAAGGTGCCCGCGACGATGTAGCCGATCCCTTCGAGGCTGTAGCTGACGAACAGCACGGCGAATCGAGGGTCGAGGCGTCGACGCGGTGGCGCGGCCTGCACCACGGATTCGGTTGCCGCACGGGGATTCACGGCCATCGACCAGGCGATGGCACTGAGCGCCGCGGCGGAGATGGCCGCCGTCCACCACGCCGTCTGCCAACGCGATTGCGGCAGAGCCAGCACCAGGGCGGCCGACAACGCGATGCCGATGCCCACCCCGCCGAAGCCCCACCCCGACATGTGGGGGGAATGGTCGGCGAGGTGGTCGAGCATGGAGGTGACCGCGATGACGAACACCACGGCGCTGGTGAACCCCGCGACTGTGCGCAGCGCGACCCATTCGACGGCGCCGGACGCGAACGGCATGGCCGTCAACGTCGCAACGAGGACGACCAGCGACGTCCGCCAGGCGACCGTGGACCGGGTGAGCCGCGCAGAAGCGGTGCCCGCGAGCGCGCCGGCCAGGTATCCCGCGTAGTTGGCGGTTGCCAGCTGGCCTGCGAGCTCAGGGGTGATCGCCGCCTGCGTCGTCATCAGCGGCAGGATCGGCGTGTAGGCGAAGCGCCCGATTCCCATGGCAGCGCCCAATCCCGCGGCGCCGCGTCCGACGTGAGCCCAGTGCGCGTGCATCAGCCGATGATGCGTCGACCGGTGACGGCGGCGCCACGACATATTTGCTCCCAGCTGGGAGGCTGCGCCTCGAACGACCTCGGCACTTGCCGCCGATGCGGATGGCGAGAATGGTGGAGGAGGCGATCGTCTGACGAAGGGTGCCGAGTATGAACAAGGTTTCTCTCACCGCGCTGGCGCGTGAGCATCTCGAAACGGCACGGGCGGCCAGCAGCGGCCGCAGCTCGCACACCGTCTACGGCGGTCACGAGCATTCGCTGCGCCAGACCCTGATCGCGCTGAAAGGCGGCAGCGGTCTCGACGACCACGAGAGCCCGGGCGAAGCGACACTGCAGGTCCTGCAGGGCCGGGTGCGCGTCACCAACGAGCACGCCAACTGGGAGGGGTCGCCGGGGGATCACATCGTCATCCCCGCGTCGCGGCACGGGTTGGAAGCGCTCGAGGACGCCGTCGTGTTACTGACCGTGGTGAAAGCCGTTGGGCCGCACGTCTAGATCGCGGGGCCCAATAGATCGTCGGCGTCCTTGATGACGTACCCGTAGCCCTGCTCGGCGAGGAAGCGCTGACGGTGCGCGGCGTACTCGGCATCCAAGCTGTCGCGCGACACCACCGAGTAGAAGACCGCACCGCCGCCGTCGGCCTTCGGTCGCAGCAGCCTACCCAGCCGTTGCGCCTCTTCCTGGCGTGACCCGAATGTGCCCGAAACCTGGACGGCCACACTGGCTTCCGGCAGGTCGATGGAGAAGTTCGCGACCTTCGACACCACCAGCGTGGTGATGTCGCCGCGCCGGAACGCGTCGAACAACGCCTCACGCTCGGCCGTCTTCGTCGACCCCTGGATGATGGGCGCGTTCAGCTCGGCGCCCAGTTCGTCGAGCTGGTCGAGATAGGCGCCGATCACCAACGTCTGCTCGCCGGGATGGCGTTCGAGGATCGACTTCACGACCGCGATCTTGGAATGGGCCGTCGAGCAGAGCTTGTAGCGTTCCTCGGGCTCCGCGACGGCGTAGAGCATCCGCTCGTTGTCGGTCATCGTCACGCGCACCTCGATGCACTCCGCGGGCGCGATCCAGCCTTGGGCCTCGATGTCCTTCCACGGCGCGTCGTAGCGCTTCGGTCCGATGAGGCTGAACACGTCACCCTCGCGGCCGTCCTCGCGGATCAGGGTGGCCGTCAGCCCGAGCCGCCGCCGTGACTGCAGATCGGCCGTCATCCGGAACACCGGGGCCGGAAGCAGGTGCACCTCGTCGTAGATGATCAGGCCCCAGTCGCGGCTGTCGAACAGTTCCAGGTGGCGGTACTCGCCCTTGGTGCGACGGGTGATCACCTGGTAGGTGGCGATGGTGACCGGCCGGATCTCCTTCTTCTCGCCGGAGTACTCGCCGATCTCGTCCTCGGTGAGCGACGTGCGGGCGATCAGTTCGCGCTTCCACTGCCTGCCCGCAACGGTGTTGGTGACCAGGATCAGCGTCGTCGCGCCCGCTTTGGCCATGGCGGCGGCGCCGACGAGTGTCTTACCGGCGCCGCACGGCAGCACGACGACGCCCGAGCCGCCCTGCCAGAACGAATCGGCCGCCATCTCCTGGTAGTCGCGCAGGTGCCAGTTTTCCTGGTCGAGGCTGATCGGATGCTTCTCGCCGTCGACGTAGCCGGCGAGATCCTCTGCGGGCCAGCCGATCTTGAGCAGCATCTGCTTGACGCGGCCGCGTTCGCTGTTGTGGACGATCACGGTGTCGTCGTCGATGCGGGCACCGAGCATCGGGGCGATCTTCTTGTTGCGCAGGACCTCTTCGAGGACCGCGCGGTCGAGGCTCACCAGCGTCAGGCCGTGTGCCGGATGCTTGACCAGTTGCAGCCGCCCGTACCGGGCCATGGTGTCGACGATGTCGACCAGCAGCGGTTGCGGCACCGCGTAGCGCGAGAACGACACCAGCGCGTCGACGACCTGTTCGGCGTCATGGCCCGCGGCGCGCGCGTTCCACAGCGCCAGCGGGGTGATCCGGTAGGTGTGGATGTGTTCGGGTGCGCGCTCGAGTTCGGCGAAGGGGGCGATTGCAGCACGGGCGGCGGCTGCCTGCTCGTGGTCGACTTCGAGCAGCACCGTCTTGTCGGACTGCACGATCAGTGGGCCGTCTGTCATTTTGTCCATTATCCCGACTCGGGCGACACGAAGCGTTCTCAGCCCTCGTCGGCGGAGACCACCGAGGTCACGCGGTGGATCGCGAAGTCCCGCACCCGGCCGGTCGCGGGATCCCACGCGGTGAGCTGACCTCCGCGGACGCTCACCGGCGCAACCACCCGTTGCGTCGCCACACCCGCGGGGTCGACATAGCCGATCACCACGGAGTTCTGCAGCCGCGCGGCCTCCTGCAATTGCGAGATGGCCACCGCGGGATCGATCCGCATGTTCGCGAAGGGCTGCGCGGCGACCTTCCGCAACACTGCGACGATCGCGCTGAGTGTCTGGCCCGGCGCGGGCGTCGGCTGACGCGAGACGCGCCGGTGTGATGGCGCGGGCACGCGGGCGCCCCGTGCGCGGATGTCGACGATCGTGCCGGTGGAGTCCTCGGCCGCGGGTGCGAACCCGGCGGTGCGCAGCGCCGCGAGAACCTCCGAGATCGGCGCCTGCGACACCGCGACGGTGGGCGCGAGCAGACGCATCTCCAAGGGCTCGGCGGCGGGTGCGCCGACCGCCTGTGCGAGCAGCGCGGGGTCCTCGCAGCGGACGAACGACGCCGCCATTCCGACGCGCAGCTGGCCGTGCCTACGCGCCACATCGTCGATCAGGTAGGTAAGTCCCTGCGGCACAGGCGTTTTCGAGTGACGCTCGAACAGAGCGTGCAGCTCGCTCGCGGTGCGGCCGGTGTCGAGCGCCCGGCGGATCGACGCCTCGCTGATCCGGTACACCATCGCCGCGCCCGCCGATTCCACGGTCGCCACCGACGCCAGCTGTTCTGCGAGGTCCCGTTCGAGCGGACCGGGGACGACGACGGTGAGGTCGGCCTGAAGTAGGAAGTGGTCGATGGGCGCAGGCAGGACCTTGGCCATCGTGTCGACGGCACCCGCGTCGCCCGCGAGCAGCTTGCGACCCGGGCCGGTGATCGCGCCGCGGCCGACGATCCCCAGCGCATGAGCCTCGGTCAGTAGGTCGCCGACGGGCTGCGGCTGCAGGCGCACCGCCCAGCGGGGCCGGCGCCAGATCATCGCCTTCGACGCCTCCGCCGTGTCCACACCTGCGCCGACAGGCAGGTCGGCGAGCACGGTCAACAGCAACCGGCGATCGTGCGGTGCAGCTGTCGAGTACAGCGAATCCGACAGCGCCGCATAGGGTTTGCCGTCTGGCCCGCGGCCGCCGATCAGCCCCGGCCTGGCGGGCAGCTCCAACCAGGTCGACGCCAGGAGATGCCAGCGCACCGCGACGGGGGATTCGACGAACCGGTCGGCGGCTACCGTCGGCGCCCAGTACGGACCGGTGCCGTCGACGGGTTCGGGGTCGGGCAGGCCCGTCGCGATCAACCCTGCGGCCGCCGACACCTCGAGGATCAGCCCGAGGCGCGGCTCGTCGATGCCGGTCACCTTGGTCAACCGTTTGACGTCGCGGACACCGAGGCCGCCGCTGCGAAGCTCGGGAACCGGTGTGGCGCCGAGGGTTTCGAGCACCACCTCGACCTCGCGCAGGATGTCGATGACGGCGCCAGCCGCCACAGCGTCGACGTCCCTGGCGGTTGTCGTCGTCACCACCGGGTCGGGTCGCGTCAGCTCGACGGGTCCCGGCGTCTCGCCGCGCAGCACCTGACCGACCTGCCGCGGCAGGATCACCGTCTCCTCGTCGATCTGACGCAGCAGGCCTGCCGCGAGCAACCGCTGCACCGGCCGGTCCGCCGGTGTGCCGGGCGCGGCGTCCCTTGTCCGGCCCATCGGGGAGCCCTCGGTCAGCCGCTGGAGCAGTTCGCGCTGCGCGTCGTCGAGGTCGGCGAGCCGTGCGGCGATCTCAGCGCCGGTGAGCTCAGCCCGCTCCACGACGGCCTGGCCCGGATACCAGGGCAGGCCAGAGGAAGCCTCTGCCGCCACCCGGACCTCGGGGTCGCCCCACACCAGCGCCCGCTCGCGGAGGTCGTCGACCGCGGCGGTGATCGCCTCCTCGTCGACACGGTCGCCGAGCAGGGCGGTCAGCTTGGTCAACGGCACCGGTGCGGTGTCGGCGTGCAGGGTCAGCAGCGCATCGAGCACGGCCAGCCGGAGGAAGTCCAGTTCGTCGGTGGCGGCTTTGACCGACTGCCTGGCCTGCGCGCGGGCCGCGAGTGCGGCGATGCTGCCCGGCGGCGGCTGGGTCAGGTCAGGCCGCAATTCGAGCAGCCGGATCAGCCGCTCGTCGGGCAAATCGGCCAGCCAGGCGCCCAACGGGACGCCCGGCCGTGCTGCTTCCCCAGTCGCTGCGCTCCTACCCTCCGGATGTTCGGACATTACTGACCAGCGTAAAGCAGGCTCAGGCCCTTCTCGCCCGCCATGTCTCGCCACCGATCGCGGCGCCTGCCACAATATGGGGCGTGGCAGACAAGAAGCAGAAGAACCGCTACGTCGACAACGGCTGGCCCTCGACCCAGGGCGACGACGATCACCCCGTGAGCGAACTCGCCGCCGACCGCACCGGCGCGCTGTCTCCCTTCGGCGACCTGACGTTCCCGCTGCCGTCCGAGGACCTGCCGTATACGCACCCGGTCACCGTCGTCAACAGGTAGCGGTGGTCGAACCTCGCGGAGACCGGCTGTCGCACCTCGACGAGACCGGTGCGGCGCACATGGTCGACGTCACCGGCAAGGACGCCACCAAGCGCACAGCCGTCGCGTCGGGCACACTGCGCACGCGCGCAGACGTCGTCGCACTGATCGCCTCCGGCGGTCTGCCCAAGGGTGACGCGCTGGCCACCGCGCGCATCGCGGGCATCCTCGCGGCCAAGCGCACCAGCGACCTCATCCCGCTGTGCCATCAGCTCGCGCTCACCGGCGTCGACGTCGACTTCGACATCGGTGAGACCGACGTCGGCATCACCGCCACGGTGCGCAGCACCGACCGCACCGGGGTCGAGATGGAGGCCCTCACCGCGGTCAGCGTCGCCGCGCTGACGCTCTACGACATGCTCAAGGCCGTCGACCCCGCCGCGACCATCGACGGCATCAGGGTCCTGCGCAAAGAGGGCGGCAAGACGGGTACCTGGACGAGATGACGCGCACGGGACGGGTGATCATCGCGTCGACCCGCGCGGCGACCGGTGTCTACGACGACCGCACCGGCCCGATCATCGTCGACTGGCTCACCGCGCGCGGCATCGCCTCGCCGGCGCCGACGGTCGTCGCCGACGGCGTCGACGTGGACAACGCGCTGTCGGCCGCGATCGGCGAAAAGCCGGACGTCGTCATCACTTCCGGCGGCACCGGGATCTCCCCGACGGACCGGACCGCCGAAGCCACGGCCGCCATCGTCGACTATCAGATTCCCGGTCTGGCCGACGCGATCCGTCGGTCAGGGCTTCCGCACGTCCCGACGTCGGTGCTGTCGCGCGGCGTGTGCGGCGTCAAGGACCGCACGCTGATCGTCAACCTGCCGGGCTCCACCGGCGGCGTCAGAGACGGCCTCGGCGTCCTCGACGACGTCCTCGCCCACGCGCTCGACCAGTTGGCGGGCAAGGACCACAAACAATGACCGCCGTCGTGCTGCGCGCCGATCTGACGGAGACCCCCATCGAACTCGCCGAGCACGAGGGCGTCGTCGCGCATGAGGCCGCGGGAGCCGTCGTCGGCTTCGCCGGCGTCGTGCGCGACCACGACGGGGGACGTGGGGTCACGCGGCTCGAGTACTCCGCGCATCCGAGCGCGCACCAGACCCTGGCCGACGTCGTCGCCGAGATCGCGGCCGACGCCGAGGGTGTGCGCGCCATCGCCGTCAGCCACCGCATCGGGCGGCTCGAGATCGGCGACGCGGCGTTGGTGGCCGCCGTCGCGGCCGACCACCGGCAGGCGGCGTTCGCCACCTGTGCCCGGTTGGTGGACAGCGTCAAAGAGCGGCTACCGGTGTGGAAGCACCAGTTCTTCGCCGACGGTTCCGACGAGTGGGTGAACTCCGCTTAGGACGCAGGCAGCGGCAGCGCGGGCACCGCGGCACCCGGATCAGCGACCGGACCCTCGGCGCCGAGCGGAGCGGGCGGGACATCCCCGGCCGGCCCTGGCGGCACGCCGGGTGCGTTGAGGTTCTCCGGCCCGGCAGGTGTGGTCAGCGGGCGCTGGGTGAGCGCGAGCAGCGCATCCTTGCCCGTGATGTCCTGCGTCTGGATCGCGTGCCACAGGTCCTTGAGGTAGGTGACGTTGGGGCTGTCACCTCCCGTGGCTGCGACCTGATCCAGCGTGGTGCCGGTCGGCAGGTTCTCCGGGCTGGCCAGATGCGGGATCTCGGCGGGCACCGCGGGCATCTCGCCCGAAACCGCCTGGTTGGCGGCATCGAAGGCGGGCTGCGGGACGTCGACCGAGTTCACGACCGCCAGCGGATCGGGTCCTGGGGCGGGCGCTGCGGCGGGGGCAGGGCCGGGCGGGACCACCGGTGCGGGCTCGAGCGGCATCGGCGTGGTGTGCAGCGACCACTGCTGCGGTCCGTCCGCGGGCGCCTCGGCCACATCCCAGTCGGGTGCGGGCTGCTGCAGCGAAGCTGTCACGGCCTGAACGGGTTCGGCGTCGGGGTGCGGGGTGTCCAGCAGCACCGGCTGGGTCGGCATCGCCGACGGGTCCACCGCGACGACGTCGACGGCCTCCGGGGCGGGCGGCGGCGGGAGTTCGGGTGCTGGGGCCTCGAAGGCGACGGGCTCCGGTGCCGGCGCGGGCGGCGGCGGAAGCTCGGGCGGCAGCGGGGCTGCCAGCGCGTCGACCGGGGCGGCTTCCGGGGGAGGCGGAGGAGCGAACGGGTCGATCGGCGGGGGTGGCGG
>DATEIG010000459.1:0-4012 GCA_035279185.1 Mycobacterium sp. | reverse complement strand
CGCCACCAGCTCGCGCAGGATGCGACGGGCTTGCCTCTTGCCGAGACCGAGAGCTTTCGCGCGGACTCCGGCTGCGACCAGTTCGGCGAAGTGGGCGCCTTCGCCGCCGATGCACACCAGCGACGGGGTGAACCGCGCACGGTCCAGCCGGGGCAGCAGAGTCGCGACATGTCGCTCGGATCCCCCGCCCGCGACGAGGTGCGGAACGACGAAGAGCGCTCGAATAGCGCGCTCGCTCATCCGGTCACCTCCCGGTAGAGCGCGTCGAGGCGGTCCCCGATGGCCGAGGTGTCGAATTCTTTCCGTACCCGTGCGTGTGCGGCCTCGCCGTACCGACGACGGAGCTCGCGATCGGGAACCACCGTGCGCAGAGCGGCAGCGATCGCCTCGGTGTCGTCGGGCGGAATGAGAACCCCGCATCCGTCGCCGACCATTTCCGGTACTCCCCCGACCTCGGTGGAGATCACGCAGAGTCCCCGCGCCATCGCCTCGAGCACTGCCATCGGCTGACCTTCGTTGCGTGACGGCAGGATCAACACATGCGCGCTGTCGAGGAGCTCACCGATCTCGCGTTCCGACAGCCAGTCGTGCACGGTGACGCTGTCCTCCATGTCGAGTTCGCGCACGCGGGTTCGGGCACGTGCCACCTCACCGTCCCCCGCCATCGTCAAGGTCGCTGTGCCCTGGCCCATTTCGAGAAACACCGGCTCCCGGACGAACTTCGCCCACGCGTCGAGCAGATTGAAGGCGCCCTTGTGGTCACCGATGCGACCGAGGAACACCACGCGCTTCGGCTGCTGCGAGCCAGGCTGCAGCACACAACCGCCGAGTCGAACCGCGTTCGGGATCGCGATGATTCGCGCTCTCGGCTCGATCGCTCGCATACGGTCAGCCCACAACTCACCGAGGGTGACGAAGGCGTCGGCACGTCGGAGTGTCGCGCGAATCGCCGATTGAACGAGACGGGGTGAGCGTTCGTAGTCGCCTTGGAAGCCGGACCCATGCATGTGCAGGACGACGGGCACTCGGGCGAGGCGGCTCAGCCAGAACAGCACCGCCTTTCGGACGAAGCTGCCGCGACTGCTCGCGTGAAGGTGAATCACACTCGGGCGGAACAGGACCAGTTCGACCACGAAACGCAGCGTGCCGGTGGCGAACACCACGATCTTCTCGGCCGCGGACCCGTCCCGATGGGTTGCGACGTGTCGGATGTTCCACTCGTCCCACAGAGTCGTCGCCTGCATGGCACGGACATAGGACGCAATACCGCCCCGGGTCTGTGTGCTCGTCGAAACCCACAGCGCACGCCGCTCAGCCATGCGTCACCGGCGACTTCTCGGCGACCTCGCCGTCCACGGCATCACGACTCACACCGCCGCGTTCGGACCAGCCGATCGCGGTGCCGGCCAGGAGGAATATGACCCCCATCGAGAAGTCGAAGTACCGCAGGTCGACGGTGAACCCGGTGCACAGCAGGATGGCAAACGCCATGATCGCGATGACCGCAAGCGGCTTGCCGCACAAGTCGTTGTCGGGAAGGGACCGGTAGGCCTTTCGGAGTTTGTACGCGATCAGAACGAGGACGCAGACCCAGCCCAGGAATCCGATCAGTCCCAGCTCGGCGAGAATGCCGATCTCGTTTTCGTGCGAAACGTCGCTCAGGCCACGAACCCATGGCACATCCGCGGCCCACTGCTGGTGGTGATAGGTGTTCAGAACCTGGAAACGAGCGATTCCCCAGCCCTGAACCGGTTCCCGCACGAAAGCCCAGAACGCTGTCTGAAGGTTGTTGAGGCGGTTCTCGACCTCACCGGCCGAGGCGACGCCGCCTGATTCGCGGTCAGAGCTGGTGAACACCGACCAATTGGTCGCGATGACAACGGCGACGAGCCCCAGCACCGCGACGAACCCCCGGCGAAACCCTTTGGCCAGCAAGGCCCCGATGATCAGGACGACGGCCGCGCTCAGCCACACCGCCCTGGTATGGGTCAGATAAATGCCCCACCCGCAGGCGGCGGCGACGAGGAACGCCACGATCTTTCGCCATGTCGGTTCGTCGCGCCGGCTCATCAGCAGCATCGCGACGGCGAAGCCGAGCGTCAGCACCATTCCATTGACGACCGGCTGGACGAAGATGCCTACGGCCCGACCTTCCCAGCCCGGCGGAACGTTCTCGATGACATGGCTCGGCCACACGTATGCACTCAGCCCCGTGAACGGCATGATGCTCAGCGCGGCCGAGTAGGCGGCGAAAGCCAGGATGGTCCAGAGCAGCACGTTAACGGCGGCGAGACGGTCGAACGCATAGCGACCGACGATGTAGAAAACGAAGGGAATCAGCGTGCCGATCACGATGAACCGGGCAACAGGGATGGATTCACCGGTCAACACGTCGAGGGCCGGGTACTTGTGCGGGGCGAGCATCGAGTGGACGTTCCACAGCAGATAAGCCCCCATGGCGATCTCCACCGCCCCGATGCCGCGCAACTGTTTCCGCGAGCGGTCCATCCACAGGGCGGTGGAGGCGATGAGGAGAGCGAGAGCCATCCACCACGGCTCGAAGGGCATCCCCGCAGCGGTGTTGAGCGGCAGCCGAAGAAAGATCGTCAGCAGCAGAAGGATGCTGGCGACGATTGGGCTTCGCAAGCTGAAAAGAGCGAGTGCCAGCAAGACCGCACCGAGGAACACCATCTACGTCACACCCGTCGGCCGCGCGAGCCGGCGTGTCACGCCTGACCCGACCGGCGATCCGTTGCGTGCGCCCGACCTGCCGAGGCACCGATGCTCTCGAGCGCAGGCATCTGCGCATCGGGCTGCGCGGACACGTCGGTGATGGTCCCGTCGATCATCACGGCGCCGAGCAGGACCGCGTTTGCATCAGTGAGGGCGTCGACAGCCGCGGCGACTTCGTTCGGTCGTGAGGTCCGTTTGTCCACCACGAGAATCGTGAAGTCTGCGGCGGTGCACACCGGAAGCGAGTCGGTGGCGTGGGCGGCAGGTGGAGCGGCGATGACCACAGTGTCGGCGCAGGCCCGGATCTGGTCGACGACCGCGTCGATGCGTGCGCGGCTCATCAGCGCGTAGCGGTCGGAATTGTGCGAACCCGCGGGCAGCACCTTCAAGCGGTCGACGGCGCCGTCGTGCAGCGAGTCGGGGACCAGGCGCGCGTTGGACAGCACGTCGTTGAACCCGACGTCGCCATCGCTCTGCGATGCGTCGCTGTCGGCGTACACCAGCACGGTCCGGTTGCCCCGCTGGGCCGACAACCTGGCCACCGCCTCGGCGACCACCGTGGCACCGCTTGTCCGCGGCGAGTCCGCCACGGCGATGACCGCTGCCCTCGAGGGATTCTGGAGACTGATGAGGTTGGCGAGTTCCCGGAATCGATCTTCTCGCAGTCGGTTTGCCGCACGTGAGTCACCCGCGGGAATCTCGACCAACGGTTCGGCGCCGGTTTTGTCCTTGAGATCCGCCGGGCCGACCAGCCGCGGGGACAGCGCGGCGAGACCCATCGCGGCGAGAACACCGAGGAGCAACCCGCCGAGGACTCCCTGACCGAGCTGGAAGAGCAGGTTCGTATCGGTCGTCGTGACACCGGCCCTCGGCTGGAGGACCTCCAGTTGACCGGCTGCGTCACCACGCATGGCGTCGAGTCGCGCCTGCACGACGGGGACCAACGGGTTCATGTTGCCGTCGGGCTCGCGCTGAGACATCAGCGAGTCGAGTTGGTTCTCGGTGTCCTGGATCGACTTCTCGTATCCGGCATTGCGGACGGCGTTGATGTCATCGCGGAAGCCCTCGGCCATCCGCTGCGCCGCATCCTGGGCCGCCCTTGGTTCACTTGCGGTGGCCTCGATGATCAGGATCGGGCTGGCGGCAACCGTGCGGGCTTCAAAGGCGATGCCATCGGGCAGACCCAGCTTGGCTTTCAACCGGCCGCTCGTCTCCGGCTCGTTGAACAGGGTCGCGTAGCCGACCGCCATCGTCGCGTTCTGATCAGGCGTCAACCCGG
>DATEIG010000458.1:0-5109 GCA_035279185.1 Mycobacterium sp. | reverse complement strand
TGCCACCAGGAGGCCTGCTTGCCGACCACGTGGCCCGCACCCTCGAAGCGCTGCGAGAGCTGCTGCCAGTCGGCGTCGATCTCGCCCTCGTCCATCAGCCACAGCTTGACCAGATCCTCGCGCGCGCTGGCCCACCTGTCGTCGAACAGCACCGCCTTTCGGCCGTCGAACACCGGCGCCACCAGACGCGGCCAGTCCGAACCGAGTTCGGCGGTGACCAGGTCGATCAGCTCGGCGTCGGTCGCCTTCTCCGGAGTGGTCGCAGCGTTGTCCAGGCCCAACTGGTTGAGGATCGTGCGCGCGGCCGACGCCAGCACACCGTCACGGCCCGTGACCTTCTCGGCGAACTCGGTGAGTGCCGCGGAATCGACGACGCCGCCGCCCCCACCCCCGCCTGCCGACGGCAACGCCACCGCGACACCGCGCCTGCCGGCCACCGACTGCACGGCGGCGTCGATCACCTTGTCGACGGTCGCGGCGTCGGCGAGTGCGCCGTCGTGCAGGCCGCCGAGGTCCCCGCCGCGGACACTGGTGCCCTCGCGGGTACCCAGCGCCACCTCGGCGGTGACGTGCTTGGCCCAGCCGTCACCGAGAAGCCAGGTCTTCTTGACCCGCTCGGCGATCGCAGCAGGGCGCTTGCCTGACGGCCCGAGGGCCGTCCGCAGCTGGTCGTTGATCGCGTCGGAAAGTACTGGGCCGAAAGGCTTGTACGTCCTCGCGAGCTTTGTCACCTGACCCTTGAGCCCGGCCAGGTCGGCCTCGGCGGCACCGTCGATGGCGCCGAGATCCAGCTCGGAGCCGAGGTCGACCAGCAACTGGTTGCGTCGCGACGACGCACCGTCGGTGATCGACTCGATGGAGTCCAGCGGCTCGATCTGGTCGATGCGCATCTTCGCCGACAGCGCTATGAGCGCCATCGTGGCGTCCGACGCGTCGAACACGATGTCGTCGGGCACCGGTGCACCCGCGGGTGCGGTCGGGGCGGGCGCGGGCGCTGCGGCTTCGGCGGCGACCGGAGCGGCGGCCGTCTCCTGTGCGGGCGCGTCGTCGACGACGTCGTCGTCCTCGTGCGCCGGGTCGGTGTCGTTCGCGAACAGCACCGCGGCGTCGCGCTCGGAGTTGAGCACTTCCGTTGTGTTGTGCGAATACTCGGGCAGCTTGAGCGTGTTGGTGGCCAGGCCTGCGACGGTCGGCGCGGACTTCACACCGATCTCGACGAACCGCTCGACACCCAGCCCGCCCGCGGCCTCCTCGATGAACAGGAGGTCCTGCGTCTCGATCCAGCGCACCGGGCTGGCGAACTGCCACGCCAGCAGCTCGATGACGACCTTGCGGCACAGCTCGGCCGGCTTCTCGTTCCGCCACGTGTCGTAGTCGGCGAGGATCTCGTCGAGCGGCTCGGCGGGCACCAGGTCGCGGATCTCCTGGATGAAGTCGCGGTCGAGGGTGAACGGCCGCGGCACCAGGTTCGGGATGTAGCGCCCGATGATCAGGTTCGGGTCCTGGTCGCGCGGCATGACGCGCTCCAGCGAGCGCCGGAAGTCGGCGACGCCGACCCGCAGCACCGAGCTGTGGAACGGCACGTCGATGCCGGGCACGAGAATGAACGAGCGCTTGCCGCCGGTGATCTCGCGGCGCTTCTCCACCTCTTGCTCGAGCACCTCGAGCCCGCGGACGGTGCCGGCGATCGCGTACTGCGACCCACGCAGGTTGAAGTTCACGATCTGCAGGAATTCGCCTGTGCGCTCGGAGATCTCGGCGACGAAGTCCACGACGTCGTCGTCGTCGAGGTCGATCTGCGACGGCCGGATCGCGGCCAACCGGTAGTTCGACCGGCCGAATTCGTCACGCGGCACGATGTCGTGCATCTTGGAACCGCGGTGGAACACCACCTCCAGCAGCGCCTCCAGTTCGTAGACGCCGCTGACGCATGCCAGCGCGGTGTACTCACCCACGGAGTGTCCGCAGGCGATGGCGCCCTCGACGAACGCGCCCTGCTCACGCATCTCGGCAACCTGCGCGGCCGCCACGGTCGCCATCGCGACCTGGGTGAACTGCGTCAGGTAGAGCACGCCCTCGGGATGCTGGTAGTGCACACCGCTGGCGATCAGGCTTGTCGGATTGTCGCGGACGACGTGCAGCACCGAGAAGCCGAGCGTCTCGCGGGTGAACTTGTCGGCGGAGTCCCACACCTTGCGGGCGGCCTTGGACCTGGAGCGGACCTCCATGCCCATGCCCTTGTGCTGGATCCCCTGACCCGGGAACGCGTATACCGTCTTCGGCGCGGCGAGCTGAGCCGTCGCCGCCATCACCAGATCGGACCCGACACGGGCCTGAATCTCGAGAATCTCTGCGCCACGGTCGATTCCGACGCGATCGACACGGATGTCGACCTCGTCGCCCGGCAGCACCATGCCGAGGAAGCGCGACGTCCAGCCGACGAGACGGGCGGGCGGGATGGCCTTGCCGTCGGTGGCAGTGACGACCTGCTGCGCCGCGGCCGACAGCCACATGCCGTGCACAATCGGCGATTCCAGCCCGGCGAGCAGTGCGGCCGCGCGGTCGGTGTGGATCGGGTTGTGGTCACCGGATACCACGGCGAACGCGCTCATGTCGCCAGGCGCGGTGACGGTGACGTCGCGACGACGACGACGCGGCGTGTCCGTGGCGTTGTCCGTCATCGCTCCGCCCGCGCGCGGCGGATCGGAAAGCTCGACTGCGCCGGTACGGCCGCGGATCGCGAACCGCTCCTCCAGCTTGGCCAGTTCGGTGCCGTCCGCGTCGGCGATCGTGACCGTGACGGGCACGACTCGACCGACCTCGGTGTCGGTGGCCGCGGAAGCCGTTGCGGTGACAGTCAATTCAGCGTGCGTCTTCGGCAGTTCGGTCAGCAGGTGCGCGGCATGGTCGAGGTGGACCAGGCTGAGCAGACCCTCGACGACCGGGAAGCCGGAGTCGGTCACGGCGGACCCGATGACCGAGAACACCGCAGGCCAGCACAGGCCGACCAGCGCGTCGGGCACGACCTTGAGGCCCGGCGCGAGCGGCGCGCCGAACGTCGCGGTGACACCGGTGTGGTCGGCGACCTTCTCGGGGTCCCAGCCGACGGTGACCGATGTCGTTTTGCTCCTCGCGTCCGCAGAAGCGGTGTTGTCGACAACGGGGGGAAGGGAATCGGGGCTGTCAGCCCCTCCGGCGATCGCGAGCACCGCGCGCATCGCGGTCGACGCGTCCTCGACGGTGACGATGGGCATGCCGCCGTCGACGGTCGCGGTCGGCAGCGTGAACCGGATGGTGATCCAGGTGCCGGACAGCGGAACGCTCAGCGTGACCGTGTCGTCGCCCGACAGCTCCAGCCGCGCACCCGTGGACGGGTGTGTGGCAGAACGGTTCTGGTTGACCTGCCACTTGGCGGGTGCGCCGATGCGGTGCACCGGGTTGATCGAGGTGCGACCCGCCCACAGCACGTCGGGTGCGTCGAGCACGACGGCCAGCGGGCCGGTGACGTCGGCGCGCGCCTGGCGACGGCTGACGGCGGGCACGGGCTCGGCGCCCGACGCCAGCACCTCGTCGATCGAGGCCTTTTCGAAGCGGTCGAGAAGCTCACCGACGGGCTCGTCGAGCTTGGTGATGCCCGCGACGGCCTGGGTGCCGGGGATGATGCACACCTGGTCGGCGTCGTAGCGGGCGTCGTGGGCCTGCCACAGCGAGTCGCTGCGCCACCAGCGCCGCACGTCCTTGTCGATGACGGGCACGAAGTTGACCGGTTTGCCCAGCGTCTTGCAGAGCTGGATGAAGAACGGCACGTCGGCCGGGTGCAGCGTGATGGTGTCGGCGTCGGGGTAGCCGCCCAGGAGTGCGGTGATCGCCTCCTGCGGCTTCTCGAGAAGAGCCTCGTCATCGAACAGCGTCTCGATCGGCCCGAAGTCCTTCGGATGCAGACGCGCCTCGGCGCGCTTGAGCATCTCGGCGAACCGGTCACGCCAGGTGTCGGCCAGCCACGGGCTGCCGGGCGCGGCGGTGTCGGCGGTGCTGGTGCCGTCGCCGATCGCGAGCTCGACGTAGCGCTGCAGCCACTGCAGGTAGGTCATCTCACCGATGTCGCCGAAGTACGGCTTGCAGGTGTTGGCCATCGCGGCGATGATCTCGTCGCGGCGCGCGGCCACAGCCTCGGCGTCGCCGGCCACCTCGTCGAGCAGTCGACCGCACCGCGATGCGGTGTTGTCGATCTCGTGGATGTCCGCACCGAGCTGGCTACGGCTGGAAGCCATGCCGCCCTGCGCTTTTCCGGCGCTGATCCACTGATCGGTGCCACCGGTCTCGACCAGCATGCGCTTGACCGACGGCGACGTCGTCGCCTCGAGGGTCGCCATCGCGGCGGTGCCGACGAGGATGCCGTCGACGGGCATCAGCGGGAAGCCGTAGTCCTGCGCCCACCGGCCGGACAGATAGTCGGCCGAGCGCTCCGGGGTGCCGATGCCGCCGCCGACGCAGACGGTGATGTTCGACCGCGACCGCAGTTCGGAGTAGGTGGCCAGCAGCAGGTCGTCGAGGTCCTCCCAGGAGTGGTGTCCGCCTGCGCGGCCGCCCTCGATGTGCATGATGACCGGTCGCGTCGGGACCTCGGCCGCGATGCGGATGACGGAGCGGATCTGCTCGATGGTGCCCGGCTTGAACACGACGTGGCTGATGCCGACCTCGTTGAGTTCCTCGATGAGCGCGACGGCCTCTTCAAGCTCCGGGATGCCCGCGCTGACGACCACGCCGTCGATCGGGGCGCCCGACTGACGGGCCTTCTGCACCAAGCGCTTTCCGCCGACCTGGAGCTTCCACAGGTACGGGTCGAGGAACAGCGAGTTGAACTGCACGGCGCGGCCCGGCTCGAGCAGCTGGGTCAGCTCGGCGATGCGGTTGTCGAAGATCTCCTCGGTGACCTGTCCGCCGCCTGCGAGCTCGGACCAGTGGCCTGCGTTGGCGGCGGCCGCGACGATCTTGGCGTCGACGGTCGTCGGCGTCATACCCGCGAGCAGGATCGGCGACCGGCCGGTGAGACGGGTGAACTTCGTCGACAGCTTCACCGTGCCGTCGGGAAGGGTGACGAGCGTCGGG
>DATEIG010000457.1:0-5733 GCA_035279185.1 Mycobacterium sp. | reverse complement strand
TGCCGGTGAACCACTCCTTGGTCAGCGGGCTGAACCGGGAGAGCGGGTCAGCGATGGAAGTCATCTAGCCATCGTGCCAACGGGCACCGACAAGGCGTCCGACGATCATGTACCGCGGTGCTCGAACGCCACCGCGTCGCTGAGCGCGTCCGGGATGTCGGGCACGCGCCCGACCATGTCGAGCAGCGCATGTGCACAGGTATCGGCGATCTGGCCCGCGTCGATGGACGGGTCCATGATGCGCTGCCTGCACATCTCCATCGTCATCGCCAGCCAGCCGTACATGGTCATCCGGATGTCGCGTTCGACCTTGGAGTCCAGCCCGCCGCCGAGCGCAGTGTTCATCCGCCCCATCAGCCGGTTGACCTGCCGTTCGTTGTCGGTGTCCTCGATGCCGCGCAGAACCGGGTCGGACGTGCCCATCCCGACGTAGGCCGCCCATGCGCCGTGCGGGTGCTCCTCGTCGTAGTGCAGATAGGCGAGCACGCCCGCGCGCAGTTGTTCGAAGAGGGTCTGGCCCGCGATCGCCGGGGTGTTGGTCGCCTCGAACAACCGGTCGCCCTCGGCCTTCACCACAGCGGCGAAGAAGGCGCGCTTGTCGGGGAAGTAGTGGTACATCAGCGCGCGGGACACGCCCGCGCGTTCGGCTATCTCGTCGATGCGGACCTCGTCGTAGGGACGTTCGCCGAAGACCTTGGCGCCGAGTTGTAACAATTCACTCCGACGATCGTCGGGGGAAAGCCGCCGCCTGTGTTCGGGCACTCCGCAATCGTAGTGAGCGACCCTGCGACTGCGTGGGAGGCCGGACGCTTAGCGCGGTCTTGACGGGGTATCGCCGCATTCATGAACAGACTGCCCGACACCATCGCAGACGGCATCGAAGACGCCGCATTTCTCGATCCACCCGCCGACGCCGCAGCGAACGTGGTGCACAGGCTGCTGCCCGCGGGCCGGCTCAAAGATCTCCTGTCGGGCACGCCGCTCGGCCATCCCGCGCATCCCATGCTCGTGACGGTTCCGATCGGAGCGTGGCTCAGCGCCAACATCCTCGACGTCGTCGGCGGCCGTCATGGCCGGGCGACTGCCCGCCGATTGATGGCGATCGGCACCGTGGCCGCCGTTCCCGCAGCGCTGACCGGTGCCTCGGACTGGTCGGACACAATGGGGGCCGAGCGCCGCGTCGGTCTGGTTCATGCCGTGGCGAACTGGGCCGCGATCGGGCTCTACGCGTCGTCGTGGAATGCGCGTCGGAAGGGGCGGCATTCAAGAGGGGTGGCTCTTGCCGCGCTGGGTGGGGCCGCGGTCGGTGTCAGCGGCTGGCTCGGCGGACACCTCTCGTACTCGATCGGCGTCGGCGTCGACACCACGGCTTTCATGACGGGACCGACCGAATGGACCGATGCACTCGCGGAGAGCGATCTCTCGGACGACCGGCCCGTCAATGTGATGGTGGGCGTCGTGCCGGTACTTGTCGTGCGACGCGACGGTCAAGTGTTCGCACTGGGTGATCGGTGTACGCACCGGGGCGGACCGCTGCACGAGGGGGAAGTCGTGGGCGATTGCATCGAGTGCCCCTGGCACAGCAGCCGTTTCAACCTCCGCGACGGGCACGTCGTTCGAGGACCGGCCACGCGTCCGCAGCCGCGGCTCGAAACACGCGTCGTCGACGGGCGCGTGCAAGTTCGTCAGGTCGGTGAACAGCACGCGCTTCGGACCAACCCCGTCGCGTCGAGCCAGGCGCCGTAACCGTTTACGCCGCCGACGTAGAGTCACGACGTGGTCCAGATACACGTCGAACGCACCATCGCCGCGCCCGTCGACGCCGTCTTCGACTGGCTCGCCGACCCGGCGAGCCTCACGGCGGCACCGGCGATCCTTCGCGTCCGCTGGGCGAACGGTTCACCTCCGCTGGGGCTCGGCGCGGTCAGGGAGGCGACGTGCGTGGGCATGTGGCTGCGCGAGGAGTACACGGCCTACGACGCTCCCCGTAGCTACTCCTACCGGATCGTGCGCGCGATCCCCGCCACCGAACACGACGGCGGCACCCTGACATTCACACCGACGGCCGACGGTACCCACGTCGACTGGCATACCGCGTTCACACACCCCGCCTGGGTGGGCGGCACGGTGTTGGAGGCGGTCACCGGCCGGGCGATCCGGTCGAGCTTCGAAGCCATCCTCGCCGGCTGTGCAAAGGCGCTCGAGAAGTCCTAGCCGAAGTGCACACCCTGGGCGAGTGGAAGCTCGGAGCTGTAGTTGACGGTGTTGGTGGCCCGCCGCATGTAGGCCTTCCACGCGTCTGAACCGGACTCGCGGCCGCCGCCGGTCTCCTTCTCGCCGCCGAACGCTCCGCCGATCTCGGCGCCCGAGGTGCCGATGTTGACGTTGGCGATGCCGCAGTCGGAGCCGTCGGCCGACATGAACCGCTCGGCCTCGCGCACGTCGAGGCTGAAGATCGCCGACGAAAGCCCCTGCGGGACAGCATTGTTGAGCTCGATCGCCTCGTCCAGGTCGTCGTAGGTCACCACGTAGAGGATCGGCGCGAAAGTCTCCTGGTGCATCAGCTCGGTCTGTCCGGGCATCCGCACGACGGCGGGCGAGACGTAGTAGGCGTTGTCGCCGAAATCGTGGCGCTCACCGCCGAAGACCTCACCGCCTTCGGCGCGCGCACGCTCCAGCGCACCCACCATGTCTCGGTACGACGTCTCGTGGATGAGCGGTCCGACGAGCGTGCCGTCGGCTTCGGGGTCACCGACGGGCAGCTGCCGGTATGCCGACACGATCCGCTCGACGAGTGCGTCGGCGATCGACGAGTGCACGATCAACCTGCGCAGCGTCGTGCAGCGCTGGCCCGCGGTGCCCGCGGCGGAGAACACGATGCCGCGCACGGCCAGCTCGAGGTCGGCCGACGGCGTGACGATCGCGGCGTTGTTGCCGCCCAGTTCCAGCAGCACCCGACCGAACCGCTGAGCCACCCGCGGGCCGACCTGCCTGCCCATCCGCACCGAGCCCGTCGCGCTGAGCAGGGCGACGCGCGGGTCGTCGACCAGGCGTTCGCCGACCTCGCGACCACCCATGATCAGCCGGCTGACCGCGCGCGGCGCACCGACGTCGTCGGCGGCCCTGTCGGCCAGCGCCTGGCATGCCAGCGCCGTCAGCGGCGTGAGCTCCGAGGGCTTCCACACCACGGTGTCGCCGCAGACGAGTGCGATCGCCGCGTTCCACGACCACACCGCCACCGGGAAGTTGAAGGCCGTGATGACGCCGACGACACCCAGCGGGTGCCAGGTCTCCATCAGGCGGTGCCCCGGCCGCTCGGACGCGATCGTCTTACCGTAGAGCTGACGCGATAGACCGACGGCGAACTCGCAGATGTCGATCATCTCCTGCACCTCACCGAGGGCCTCCGAGGTGATCTTCCCGGCCTCGATCGTGACCAGCGCGGCCAGATCGCTCTTGTGCTCCTTGAGGAGCTCGCCCAGGCGCGCAACCAGCGCGCCACGCACCGGTGCGGGAGTGGTGCGCCAGGTCGTGAACGCTTGCGCCGCTTCGGCAATGGCGGCGTCGGCCTGCTCCGGCGTGCTCTCCGGGACGGTGAACAGGACGTCCCCGGTGATCGGCGTGCTGGCGTGCACGCCGGAACTGGATGTCGCCGGCGGAGCGGCTCCGTGCTCGCCCGGCCCGCCGAGTTCGACGCGCGAGCCCACCGCCCGCAGGGCGTCGGCGGCCTTGGCACGAAGGGCTTCCACCGAGGGAAGGCTTGTGGACGCTGGTGATGTCTGAACGCTGGTCATGCTGATGCGACTTTCTCGTAGAGCTCGTAGGGATTGTGAATGTGGTGCCCGATCTGTCCGGCCATCCAGTCGACGGTGTATTCCTGGGTTCGATCTTCCTCGCAGTCGGCCCGCTGTGCGTCGGTATCGAGGTTCGACCGAAATATCCCGGCTGCGGATGCAGGCAGGAAATCCTCATAGACAACGGGTTTCGCCGGGTCGCCGCCGTGGTAGTAGGCCAGTCCCGCCGACTCCATGTGCTCGTGGGTGCCGGGGAAGTAGTCGCCCCAGACCTTCGCCGGATTCGGGGTCGCCATGGCTGCGTCGAAGCGACGGCGTCCCTCCGGAGTCAGTGCGACACCGCGCGACTCGACCTCGCCGAACCGCACGCGCAGTGTGCCGTCGACGACGCTGCCGTCGGCCTCTCGAAAGCGACGCGGTTCGGCGAGCGCGCGAAAGGACGTCTGCCGCAACAACACATCGGGACCGTGCCAGCGCGGCGGTCCCTGAATCGCCTCGGTCATCGTGATGCCGTGTGACGTCATCCGCCGGTACAACTCGTCGATGTCGAGCACACGCGGTGTGAGGTGGTTGATGTGGGTGGTGGCAACGCCCGCGATGTCGGCGGCGACGGCGGAGACCGCCGCGAGCTCCTCGTACCAGTGGCGGTCGATCGGTTCGCGGGAGAGCGCGAAGGCGGCGACCGCGTCGGCGACGAACTGATCGGCCCGCTCGTGTTCGGCGCCGCCGGCTTCGGCGATGCGTCGGGCTTCGGCGATGAGAGCGGGGTCGAAGAGCCTGCGCCCGGCCAGGAATCGGTCGACCCGTGCCCGCAATTCCGGGGAGAAGAAGCGGCTGTCGGCTGTGGCCAGCATCGACGTGAACACTCGGAACGGGTTGCGCTCCAACTGGTCCGACTCGATGGGCCGGAAGGCGGTCGACACGACCGGCACGGGCGGGGTGGCGTCGCGCAGATCGTAGAAGCCGACCGGGTACATGCCGAACGCCGCGAACAGGTCTGCGACGTCGGCGAGTTCGCCGACATTGCCGACGCGGATCGCGCCGTGGCGTTCGGCGGTCACCCGGTGCGAGCCGCCGAGTGCGCGGTTGACCTCCGCGCTCACGTCGAGAAGCGTGGTGTAGGCGGGCACCTCGGTGCCGTACATGCGCGACAGCGCGGCCGCGAATCTCGCGCGCAGCTGCCACGTCTCAACTGGTCGGCTCATCGGTGCCGACCAAGGGGATACAGTGCGGCCATGAGCGAAGAGCTCGACGACATCGACCGGATCCTGGCGCGCGAACTCGTCGCCGACGGGCGGGCGACGCTTGCCCAGCTCGCGGCGACGGCGGGGCTGTCGGTGTCCGCGGTCCAGTCGCGGGTCCGTCGGCTCGAGGCTCGGGGTGTGGTGACGGGGTACACGGCGCGGATCAACCCGGAGGCCGTCGGGCACATGCTGTCGGCGTTCGTGGCCATCACTCCTCTCGATCCCTCTCAACCGGATGACGCACCTGCGCGGCTCGAACACATCGAGGCCATCGAGTCATGCCACTCGGTGGCCGGCGATGAGAGCTATGTCCTACTGGTTCGCGTCGAGTCGGCGCGGGCGCTCGAAGACTTGCTGCAACAGATCCGGACCACAGCGAACGTCCGCACCCGAAGCACGATCATCCTACAGACATTTTACGCAGGACGCGAACATATACCGGAAACTTTCCGGTCAGAGGGTTCATAGACCGTAAAAAATGCGCTAAGATCGTCGGCATGACCGCTGTGTTGAACCCCGCCCGGAAAATCGCCGCCGCCGACGCCATCGGCCCAGCCGATGTGCGTGAGGTGCTGGCTCGCAGCATCCTCGCCGACGGTCTGGACTTCGTGCTCGACATCGAACGCTCATCCGGGTCGAGCCTCATCGACGCCCGCACCGGTGAGCGCTACCTCGACATGTTCACGTTCTTCGCG
>DATEIG010000456.1:0-12515 GCA_035279185.1 Mycobacterium sp. | reverse complement strand
AGCCGGAACCCTGGATGAGGGGTGTGACGATCCCCTAGACTACGAACTTGACACCCGTCAAGTTACCGCAGCCCACTTTCCAGGAGATCCATGAGTTCGCGCACGATGGACGAGGCCGCCAAGGTACTCGCCGATTCGACGGCATACGCCGACGACGACCGGTTGCACACCGCTCTCGCGGAGCTGCGGGCGAACAATCCGGTGGCGTGGGTCGACAACCCGCCGTACCGGCCGTTCTGGGCCATCACCAAGCACGAGGACATCATGGCCATCGAGCGTGCGAACGACTTGTTCCTGTCGGAACCTCGCCCACTGCTCGCCGCGGCCGAGGTGGACGACATGCTCAAAGCGCAGGCGGAAGCGGGACTCGGCCTGCGCACCTTGATCCACATGGATGACCCTCACCATCGCAAGGTGCGCGCCATCGGGGCGGACTGGTTTCGGCCAAAGGCGATGCGCGCACTCAAGATCCGCGTCGACGAACTCGCCAAGCGCTACGTCGACACCATGCGCGACATCGGTCCCGAATGCGATTTCGTGGAAGCAGTAGCGGTCAATTTCCCTCTCTATGTGATCCTTTCGCTGCTCGGTCTGCCCGAGGACGACTTCCCGCGCATGATGAAGCTGACGCAGGAGATGTTCGGCGGCCAGGACGCCGAGCACCAACGCGGCGGTTCGCCGGAGGACCTGATGGCCGTGCTGATGGACTTCTTCAACTACTTCGGGGCGCTGACGACGTCGCGGCGCGCCCACCCGACCGACGACCTGGCCTCCGCGATCGCCAACGGCCGTGTCGACGGGGAGTTGATGTCGGACGTGGACACGCTGTCCTACTACGTGATCGTGGCCAGCGCCGGGCACGACACCACCAAGGACGCGATCTCAGGTGGCCTTCTCGCGCTGATACAGAACCCCGGTGAACTGGCGCGATTGAGAAACAACATGGATCTGATGCCGACCGCGGTCGAGGAGATGATCCGTTGGGCCACTCCCGTCAAGGAGTTCATGCGCACCGCCGCAGAGGACACCACTGTGCGCGGGGTGCCCATCGCCAAGGGCGAAAACGTCTATCTCGCTTACGTTTCGGGAAATCGCGACGAGGATGTCTTCACCGACCCGTTCCGCTTCGACGTCGGCCGCGACCCCAACAGGCATGTAGCGTTCGGCTACGGCGTGCATTTCTGTCTGGGCGCCGCGCTCGCGCGGATGGAGATGAACTCGCTGTTCACCGAGCTCGTGCCGCGGCTGGAGTCCATCGAGCTGGCCGGGGAACCCCAGTTGTCCGCAACGACTTTCGTCGGCGGACTCAAGCACCTGCCTATTCGCTACTCGCTGCGTTGAGATCGCTCGACTTCTTGCGGTGGGTGGCAAGGAAGCCGTCGACTGCTGATATCGCGATCTCGCGGTAGTCGAAGTCGGGCAACGTCGACAGCTTGCCCAGAGCGATGGGCCCGAGCAGCAGCGCGCCGGCCATGGCTCGATCGACCTCGCCTAGTTCGGCGACCGCCTGCGGGCTGCTGAAGATCGCCTCGAAGGGCGCAAGGTACTGCTGGGCGACGCGCTCCCGAAGTGTCTGCACCTCCGGACTGTCGCGCGAACTGCGGTGCGGTGCGCCGGGCACCCTCTCGAGGTCGCCGCCGAGCGTCAGCCAGGACATCGCTGTCAGGGTCACCGGCGCCTCGGCGATCAGGTCGGCCTGCGCCTGCACCAGGGCGATCAACTGGTCGCGTAGCGACCCGTCGGCAGGCGGTGTCGGCGCAGCCGGGATCAGTGCGTGAAAGGCCGCTGCCACCAGGTCATTTCCGCTCGGGAAATGGCGATACAGCGTAGCCCGCGCGACGTTGGCGGCCCGGGTGACCGCGTCGACGGTCACCGCGCTCGGGCCTCCGGATCGGAGCAGCGCCGTCGCTGCGTCGAGTAGCCGGGCCCGTGATCGCGCAGGCCGAGGGTCGACACGCTCGCCGGTCATGGTTTCGCCTTCTCTCATGCGGGTATAGGACTGTCGGTCTCGCTACGAGACTGTTAGTCTCGAAAATAGCGAGTCGAAAGCGAGCGACGCCTATGGTCGACACCCTCGTCCCGTCCGATCAGGATATCGACGCCAACCTGGCGTCTTTGTCGAAATCGGGCCGAATCTGGTTGTTGACCGTCGCCGCGCTCTGCGTGCTGCTGGTTATCGCGTCCATGGTGGCGCTGAACGCGGCACTACCGGACCTGGCACTGCAAACCTCCGCCACACAAAGTCAACTCACCTGGGTGGTCGACGGTTACACGTTGGTGCTTGCGTGCCTGCTACTGCCAGCAGGCGCCCTTGGTGACCGATACGGCCGACGAGGGGCTCTTCTCGTGGGGCTGACGATCTTCGGGCTTGCGTCGTTTGCGCCCATTCTCCTCGACAGCCCGGTGCAGATCATCGTCGCGCGGGCGGTCGCGGGGGTCGGCGCCGCGTTCATCATGCCCGCCACCCTCTCGCTGCTGACCGCAGCCTTTCCGAAGGACGAGCGGAACAAAGCCATCGGCATCTGGGCAGGCATGGCGAGTTCCGGCGCAATCGTCGGCTTCATGGGGACCGGACTGCTGCTGCGGTACTTCGAGTGGCAGTCCGTGTTCTACGCGTTTGTCATAGCGAGCGTGGTACTGATCCTGTGCACCTTCACAATTCGGACCTCGCGCGATGAGACGGCGACGCCGGTCGACTGGGTCGGTGCTGCGCTGATCGGCGGAGCGGTCGCCGTGTTCGTCTTCGGCGTGGTCGAGGCGCCCGTGCGCGGATGGGCCCATCCGGTTGTCTGGGGTTGTATGGCAGCGGGTGTCGCGATGGCCGCCGTGTTCGCCTTCGTCGAGCTGCGACGGCCCCATCCACTGCTGGACGTGCGGCTGTTCGCGAGACCCGACTTCGCTGTCGGGACTGTCGGCATCGCCTTTCTGTTCTTCGCAAACTTCGGATTCTTCTTCGTCGTCATGCAGTACATGCAGTTGATCCTCGGCTACAGTCCACTCCAAACCGCCTGGGCGCTGGCGCCATTGGCCGTCCCGATCGTCCTGCTCGGGGCGACGATGCACCTGATTCTTCCCAAAGTCGGACTGCGGCTGGTGGTTGCCGTCGGCCTGCTGTTGATAGCGGCCGGGTTGTTCAGCATGAAGTACCTGGAGGTCGACTCGGCCTACATCGACATGGTCTGGCCCTTCCTCGTGACCAGCGCAGGCATCGGTCTGTGTGTCGCACCGACGACGTCGGCGATCATGAACGCGGTACCCACCGACAAGCAGGGGGTGGCGTCCGCTGTCAACGACACTGCGCGCGAAGTGGGGGCGGCGGTCGGTATCGCGGTCGCCGGGTCGGTCCTGGCCGCGCGGTACACCCACTCGATGGGACCCGGGCTTCTCGCCTTTCCTGAGCAGATCCGCGGCGCCGCGACCGACTCGCTGGCCAACGCGCTCGAGGTCGCCAAACAGCTCGGCCCGCAAGGCCCTGCGTTGGCGCGACTAGCGGAAACGGCGTTCCTCGATGCGATGGACCTCGCGCTGATCGTCGTGTCGGCCGCGGTGGCCGTCGCCGCCGCGTTCGCCGCGGTGTGGGCGCCCGGCCGGGACGGCCGCCAGTTGAGGTTCGTCGCGCGACGCAACGCGCGTTCGTCAGTCGACGATGAACTCGGAGGCCCGATGGCCGAGCATGACGATCGTGGCGTGCGGACCGCGACCGGTGACAGCCGGCAGGACCGAACCGTCGACAACCCATAGCCCGTCGACGCCACGCACCCGGCATCTCTCGTCGGTGACCGCCGCCGCGTCTTTTTCGGAACCCATCGGCGCGGTAGCGCACAAGTGTTGTGACGTCGACCAGACAGCGTCGCCGACTTCTGTTGATGTGGAGGCCAATTCGCGGGCGAGCTCGGCGCCGGCGCTCAGCATCGCCACGTCGTGAGGGTCGCTGTCGTATCGATGCTCGATGATCGGAGCGACTGTCACATCGTCGGACACCACACGCAGCCTGCCGCGCGAACCAGGGTGCATCAATGCCACGCCGATGTGCGGTCGATCCGCCGGATCCTCCCCTGCGCCGTGCACCATCGCCCCGAAGCCCCGGGTGTAGGGGCGGATCTCCAAGCCGTTCGGCGTGGTGAGTATCGCCTCGACGGGCGGGAGATCGTGGGTCGGCGTCCACTCGACCGGCAGCACCCATTCGGGATGGTCGCTCGTCCGCTCCCCCACCGGTGCATCCACGACGACGGGAATCCCCGCGACGGTGAGGCAATCCTGAGGCCCGACACCCGAAACCATCAACAGGTGCGCCGATCCGATCGCCCCGGCGCACAGCACGATTCGATCCGCCGACAGCGCCACATCTCCGTTCGGGCCCGCGCACTCCACACCGACTGCCCGGTGTCGGTCGAACCGGATCCGTCGCACGCGGGTGTCGGCCATCAGCGTCACGTTGGACCTGCTGAGCGCCGGCTGCAGGAAGGCACCGCCGGGCCCGACCCGGATCCCGCCGTCGATGTTCAGCGGTACCGCGCCGACGCCGGCAGGCAGCGCAGCCTCCGACCCTGCGCCGTTGAGATCGGCGACCCACGGATAGCCCATCTCTGTCGCGGCATCGACGAACGACGCTGTGCAGCCGTCGAATTCGGACACCCTGCGCACCAAGATCGGACCATCGGCACCGTGGAGAGGGCCGATGAAGTCGAGATCCTTCTCGATGGCGAGGAAGTGCGGCAGCACGTCGGTCCAGGACCAGCCGGGCAGCCCCCACCGGTCGAAGTCCTCGGGAAGCGCCCGGCAGAAGTAACCCCCGTTGACCGCGCCGGAGCCGCCCACGACAGCGCCGCGCATGACGTGTCCAATCCGAAGGGGTTTGTCGGTGAGCGTCGACGAGTAATGCCGCACCACCGAGCTCGCTGCTCCGATCGGCATCCGCACCGCATCGGTGATCTGGGCGCTGACCTTGGGATCGGACGGTGCCGGACCGGCCTCCACCACGGTGACGGTGCAGGTGTCGTCACCCGAAAGTCGTTCCGCAATAACAGATCCGGCACTTCCCGCGCCGACGATCAAGACGTCGCTGTGCAATGCGCGCTTCAGGTCCGGATCTGCGGTTTGAGGGCGCCGACGTGCCTCTCCCGCACCACGCCGGTCCACAACCCCGTCCCGTAGGCGATGTCGTCGAGACGCTTGAGCAACAGGTAGCTGACCAGGCCGACGGGCTTGGTGTCGTCATCGGCGTTGCCGTGGCGCCTCACCCAGTCCACGACACCGTCGATGACCGCCGCGACGAGGACGATGTTTCGACAGCGGCGGGAGATCAGGGCGAGTATCAGCGCGATGGGCCAGTAGTGGCGACAGATGGCCGCGGCGAGCTGGAGCGCCCCCGACCACAGTCCGTGCGCGGCGACGAAGGCGACTTCCTTGGGCTCGGTGTCGACGGTGCCGAGCGAGTTGGCGATCCTGCGGCCGGTGATCGTCGCGACCACCATGGAGGCGAGATATCCGACCGCGGAGCCCATGGTGAGCAGAGTCCACACCAATAGCGTCCATCCCGATATCACCAGGGGTGCGGTCTTACCGGGATGACGAACCGACAGCGGCGCGGCCGATTCGCCGTAGAATGCCCTGCGCGCGAACCACTCTCGTAATTGGGTGCGATGCTCGTGGGCGACCATGGCGATGGGCTCGTAACGCAGCCTCGCCCCCGCCTCGACGAATCGCCAGCACAGGTCGACGTCCTCGCCGGACTTCAGGGTCTCGTCGAATCCGCCTACCTCGTCCAGCATGGACCGCCTGCAGATGATGGCGGCGCTCGGCACGTAGGCGACGGTGCCGTAGGGCACGACGGGCGCCTCCCGCTGGCCGAGGTCCAGCGATGAACGTACCGCCTCATACCGCGCCACCAGGCTGTCAGGTTGCGCGAGGTTGACGATACGCGGTGCCACCAAAGCCACTGCGGGATCACAGAAGTGGCCGAGGAGCGCCTCCAGCCAACCGCGCCGCGGCACCACGTCCGAGTCGAGGAACGCGACGAAATCCGTTGTGCACACGCCCAAACCGGTATTGCGCGCGGCCGCCGGACCCTTGCTGCGTGAGTGCCGCAGCACCTGCACGTCGCAATGCATGCCGTCGAAGTCGGAGTGCTGAAGTGGTGTCGCCGATCCGTCGTCCACCACCACCACCCGCATGCCTCGCAGCGCAGACACGAGTCGATGAACGCCGGATGCGTTGTTGCGCACGGGAATCACCACTGTGACGTCGCGATGCGACGGTCCGCTGGCCGGCCTTGGGTGAGCGACGGTCGCATCGAGGAGGGTGCGCGCGACCTGTGCGCTCAGCGCGTCGTGTACCTCGAGGCGGCCACCGTTGAGCATCGTCTGCGCAGCAGGCGCCAGCCGCAGCAGCCGGGTGGGAGATCCTCCGAGCAGCGCCGAACCCTCCCCCAGCACCTTGACTCGGCGATCGACCTGTACGGCGAACCCGTCGGGCAGCCGCGGCTGGCTCATGTGAGCATCCCGTCGCGGTCCGGCGTCCATCGCACGATGCGTCGGACGCAGCCCTCGACCATCTCGGCAAACAGCTGTTCACCATCGGTCGCGGTGGCCGACGTGGGATCGCCGAGGATGCCGACCTCGCTGACCGCGGCCACCCCGCCGTTGCGCATGGCCGGTAGCAGCTCGGCCAGTGGAGCCCGGTTTCCCGGCACCATCTCGTCGACGCGTACGGATTCTGGTGAAATATGTAGCAATACAGACGTTTCGGTGTGTCCGGCATGCGCGTCGGCGTTCTCCACCCCGCACGGGCACCAGCCGACCTCGCGGCCCTCGTATCTCAGCAGCGCCACGGCAGCAGTCATGGCCTCGACATTCCCGCCATGTCCGTTGACGAAGACCAGCCGCTGCGCCCAGGCGGCCGCTGACCTGCCGAACTCGACGAGCAGCAGCCGCAGGGCCGAGGTGCCGATGGAAACCGTGCCGGGAAAGCTCTCGTGTTCGCCGCTGGCGCCGTATCCGATCGACGGAGCAAGCATCCATCCACGGTCGTCGTCGGCGTCCGCCAGGCGCTCAGCAACTCCGCGGGCGACAGCTGCGGCGATTCTGGTGTCTGTGTCCAGCGGCAGGTGGGGACCATGCTGTTCGGTCGAACCTACCGGGATGATCAACGCGGGTGACGTGTCGTGCAGCTGCCTCGACGTTGAGTTCCCAAGTTCGCTGGGGAAAGCCACGAGCCGATGGTAGGACGAATTCACCTGCTGTGCGCCGGTTGTTGGCGCATGAGAACATTTTGTTTTCCACGAATTTGCCGCAGCGGCTGTCGGCTAATCACGTTTGCCCCGTCTGCCACGCCGGTTTCACGCGCAACCTCGCTGGTAGTGGAGCCGAGGCGTCAGGCGCCGGGTTCCGGGGGAACCCCGAGCGCCCTGACGAAGTCCGGAGGCACCACGACGTCGCTCTCAACGAGGTCGTGTATGGACGCGCGACCGAGCCCCATCATCGCCGAGTCGATGCCGCTGCGGAGGACGTCGAGTACGTTCTCGACGCCTGCCTGACCCTCGGCCGCCAGACCCCAGAGATACGCCCGACCGATCATGACCGCCTTGGCGCCCAGCGCCAGCGCCTTGACCACGTCGCTGCCGCGACGCACCCCGCCGTCGAGCAAGACTTCTATCTGATCACCCACCGCGTCGGCGATCGGGCTGAGTGCCCTGATCGAGGCGGGTGTTCCGTCGAGGTTGTTGCCGCCGTGGTTGGACACCGATATCGCTGAAACACCGGCATCCACAGCACGTTTCGCATCATCGACGCGCATCACGCCCTTGAGCATGAACGGACCGCCCCAGAGCTCGCGAAGCCACGCGATGTCCTCCCAGGTGGGCGGAGGCGTCGCCATCCATTCGCCGTAGGCGGCGAAGAAAGGCGGGCCGGGCTCGCCGAGCGACGCCTGGTTCGGCACCCGCAGGTCCGGCGGTTTCATGGTCTTGGCCCACTGCAGGAACCATCGGGGCCGGGTGAGACCCTCGGGCAGCATCCGCACGGTGGTGCGCAGGTCCATGTGTTCGGGGATCTTCGGGCTACCCCAGTCGCGGCCGTGCGCGAAGCTCCAGTCCGTCGTCGCGATCAGGCCGACGGCGCCGGCCGCCCTGGCCCGCTCGACGCGTGCGGCGATCGCATCCCTGCCGCCGAGCCAGTAGATCTGGAAGAACGTTTTCGGGTTCGCCGCCACGACCTCTTCGACCGGTTTGCTCGCGAACGACGAAAGGCCCATCGCCGTGCCCCTGGCAGCCGCAGCCCGGGCGACGGCGACCTCACCGTCAGGGTGGACCGCCTGCACACCCGTCGGGGAGATCAGCACAGGCAGTGAGACCTCCTGCCCCATAACGGTTGTCGCGAGATCACGCTTCTCGATGGCGCCGACGACGTGCGGAGCGAACCCGAGCTCGCCGAACGCATCGACATTGTCGGCGACCGTGATGCCCTTCTCGCTGGCGGCCAACAGGGCGCTGTAGACGGACTTCGGCAGCCGCTTCTTCGCCCGCTGCTGGGCGAACGCCACCGTCTCGAACCAGGTGTCCCGTGCCATGACTAGACCGGGCTCTCGTTACACAGACGGGCGGGCGGCGTGGTCAGGAGCGTCAACGGGACCGGCCCCTGCTTGGTTCCGCGGGAGTGGTCACCGCTCGGCTTTGGCTTGACGCGTTCCTTCTCGAGCGCCGGAACACCATAGCCCTCAACGCATTCCGGATCGGGACCGTCGAGCGGGAGACCGGTGAAGAACTTCGCGGCCATGCAGCCGCCGCGGCAACTGTCGTAGTGGCCGCAGCTTCCGCAGGCGCCCGCCGACTGGGGCTCACGCAGCTCACGAAACAGCGGGGCGTTCTTCCACACACTGTCGAAGCCGCCGTCGGCCAGGATGTTCCCGGCAAGGAATCGGTCATGAATGGCGAACGGGCAGGCGTACACGTCGCCGACCGGGTCGATGAGACACACCACGCGACCGGCGCCGCACAGGTTCAGACCGGCGAGTGCACCGGGGGCGCCCAGCCCGGACAGGTGGAAGAAGGAGTCGCCCGTCAGGACCCGCTCGCCACGCTCGACGAGCCAGTCGTAGAGCTGGACCTGCTGCTGAGGAGTCGGGTGTAGTTCGTCCCACACGTCGGCGCCGCGACCGGACGGCCGCAGCCGGGTGATGCGCAGTGTCGCTCCGTAACGCGCAGCCAGAGCGGCGAACTCGTCGAGTTGGTCGACGTTGTGGCGCGTGACGACCACCGAGATCTTGGCGTCCTTGAAGCCGGCGTCGGCGAGGTTCTCCAGAGCGCGGATCGCCATGGCGAACGAGCCATCACCCCGCACGGCGTCGTTGACCTCAGCCGTGGCCCCGTCGAGCGATATCTGCACGTCGACGTAGTCGCTGGCGGCGAGTTTGGTGGCGATCTCAGGGGTGATGCGCACGCCGTTGGTCGAGAACTTCACCCCGACATGGTGAGCGGTGGCGTAGTCGACGAGCTCCCAGAAATCAGGCCGCACAGTGGGTTCGCCGCCACCGATGTTGACGTAGAACACCTGCATGCGCTCGAGCTCGTCGATGATGTCCTTGCACTGCTGGGTCGACAGCTCGCGTGGATCACGCTTGCCCGAGGACGACAGGCAGTGCACGCACGCCAGGTTGCACGCGTAGGTCAGTTCCCACGTCAGGCAGATCGGGGCGTCGAGCCCGTGCTCGAACTGCTCGACCAGCCGCGGCACCCGCTGGACCTCCGGCGCGGTCGCCGTATCAGTCACCGTCATTGGTTCTCTTCCGTCACAAGCATCTTCGACTCGGCCAGGACACCGAGCGCGTGGAGATAGGGACCCTGCTGTGCGTCGTCGACACCGGCGGCGCGACAAGCGGACCGGACGTCGGGGTGATCGGGCAGCGCGTTGATCACCTCGACGATGGTCCGGTTCTTCAGGAACGACAGCTTTCGCGTGCCGAAGTGATACAGCAGCGCGCCGAACGGCTCGGGCCGCACCGCCACCTGGTGGTGCAGCCGCCAGCTGACGTCCGGATCGAACGTCGCAGTCATGTCGTCCTCCTCGGGTGCGGAGACGCCGCCGGTTCCGTGCGGGTCAGTAGACCCCGCACATCCCGTCGATCGACACCTCTTCGACCAGCGTCTCGGTGACGAGCTCGGTCTCGTTGCTCTCCTGCTGCTGGGGCTCCATGGTCACGCCTTTCTTTCACCGGGTCTTGCACAAATGTGATCGAGATCGCAAGAATATGGCATCCAGTGCCTAAATGGAAGAGCGGGGTGGTGATGCGGCCGAATTCCGAGCATCGCGTTGGCCGGCGTCGCTCGACGACGTGGGACCACCTCAGCAACGTCGCGATCGATCTGTTCGTGAAGCGCGGCTTCGACGAGGTGAGCGTCGACGACGTCGCGCATGCGGCGGGGATCGCGCGCCGCACGGTGTTTCGCTACTACCCCTCCAAGAGTGCGTTGCCGTGGGGCGACTTCGACGCACACCTCGAGCGCATGAGTGTCCAGCTCGCCGATCTCGACGCCGATGTGCCGATCGGTGCCGCGCTGCGGACAGCGCTGTTGGCGTTCAACACTTTTGACGAGGCTGAGACCTCCAGGCATCGACAACGGATGCGTGTCATCCTGCAGACCGCCGAACTGCAGGCGTATTCCATGACGATGTATGCGGGGTGGCGCGCGGTCGTCGCGGCGTTCGTCGCGAGACGGCTGGGCCTGGCAGCGCGCGATCTGGTGCCGCAGACCGTCGCGTGGACAATGCTCGGGGTCGCGTTGTCGGCCTACGAACAGTGGCTCGCCGACGAGTCGGTGTCGCTCGAACAGGCGCTCGGTGACGCCTTCGACACGGTGAGTGCGGGGCTCGGCGCGTTGAGCTGAGGCCCGTCGAGAAGTTTTCTTCGATTGGGGCGTCGGAGTTCGGCCGTTCGACGCGACGATAGGGGTGTGAGCGCCGAATCAGAACCGGGTGACGCTCCGCGGGCGCTGCTGGCGCTGTACGACGAGGCACTGCCGGTGGTGTACGGATACTTCGTCCGCCGCTGCGGTGACCGCGGGGCCGCCGAAGACCTGACGTCGGAAACCTTCCTGGCGGCGATGGACGCCGCACGCAGAGCCGATCCGCCGCCGATCACGGTGCCCTGGCTGATCGGGGTGGCTCGGCACAAACTCGCCGACCACTACCGGCGGCGCTCCGATCGGTTCGCCGTTCCGGTGGCCGAACTACCCGAGCCGGTAGACCCCGCCGACGAATGGGACGCCCAGCTGGATCGGATCGTCGCCGAAAGCGTGATGGCCAGACTTCCCGACCACCACCGAACAGTCCTCGCCCTGCGGTACATGGACGACTGCAGCGTGCCCGAATGCGCCGAGCTGATCGGCAGGACCGTGCACGCCACCGAAGCTCTCCTGGTGCGGGCCCGCCGCGCCTTCAGATCTCACTACCCCGACCCGGAAGGAGGTGTGTCGTGAACAACAACGTGGATCCGTTGAGCGTGCTTCACGGCGACGACCTTCCGATCGCACCGGACCCGGCCTTCGCGGCACAGCTGCGCGCGCGCCTGGAATCGGCGCTGTCCCTACCGAATCGAACAGGAGGAGTCGACATGAGCGGAACCGATACCGCCCTTGCAGAACTCAACCAGCCGACGGCGGCCGCGCCGCCGCGTTCTGCCGCGGTGCCGTACCTGGCGGTCGCCGACGCGAGAGAGGCGATCGCCTGGTACACCGACGCTCTCGGCGCGTCGGTGGTCGGCGAGTTGTACGAGATGGAGGACGGCCGTGTCGGTCACGCCGAGCTGCGGATCGGCGACGGGGTGCTCTACCTGGCGGACGAGTTCCCCGAGATCGGCTTGAAGGCTCCTGCACCACAGGCTGTTTCGGTGAGCCTGATGATCCATGTCGCCGACACGGACGCCGTCCTTGCTCGTGCGCGGAAACGGGGAGCCGCTGTGCAACGGGAGTCGTACGAGAATTACGGCGGGCGCAATGCCACGATCATCGACCCGTTCGGGCATCGATGGATGCTCAGTGGCCCGATCACCGGTGCGCCGGTTCCGATACAGCACGGAGACGTCGGATATGTCGCCGTGTGGACACCCGACGCCGACCGCGCGGCCGCCTTCTACGGCCGCGTGCTCGGCTGGACCTACGACCCCCAGACCCACCAGGTGACCAACACGGCTGAGCGCATCGGCCTGTACTCCGTGGACGGCCCGCCGACGCTGTTCTGCTGCTACGCCGTCACCGATGTCGAGGGAGCACGGCGCGCGATCGTCGACGCCGGCGGGACGGTGGACGAACTGGAGCAGTTCGACTTCGGCACGCTCAGCGCTGGCACCGACACTACGGGCGCGCCATTCGCTGTTTTCCAACCGAACGCTGGACAACCGCGCCCGGCACTGAATGGGTCTGGGCCAGGCGAACTCTCGTACATCACGTATCAGGTTCCCGACTCGAGCGCCTTCAAGGCGTTCTACAGCGGGATCTTGTTCTGGACCTTCGAACCGGGCCGGAT
>DATEIG010000455.1:0-2930 GCA_035279185.1 Mycobacterium sp. | reverse complement strand
GATCGAGAAATGCGGCGTCTTCGATGCCGTCTGCGATGGTGTCGGGCAGTCTGTTCATGAATGCGGCCATACCCCGTCAAGACCGCGCTAAGCGTCCGGCCTCCCACGCAGTCGCAGGGTCGCTGACTACGATTGCGGCGTGCCCGAACACAGGCGGCGGCTATCCCCCGACGATCGTCGGAGCGAGTTGTTGCAACTCGGCGCCAAGGTTTTCGGCGAACGCCCCTACGACGACGTCCGCATCGACGAGATAGCCGAACGCGCAGGCGTGTCCCGCGCGCTGATGTACCACTACTTCCCCGACAAGCGCGCGTTCTTCGCCGCTGTGGTGAAGGCCGAGGGCGACCGGTTGTTCGAGGCGACCAACACCCCGGCGATCGCGGGCCAGACCCTCTTCGAACAACTGCGCTCGGGCGTGCTCGCCTATCTGCACTATGACGAGGAGCACCCGCACGGCGCATGGGCGGCCTATGTCGGCGTGGGGACATCGGACCCGGTACTGCGCGGCATCGAAGACACCGACAACGAGCGTCAGATCAACCGGCTGATGGACCGGATGCGCGACACGCTCGGCAGCGGGCTGGACGACAAGGTGGAACGCGACGTGCGCATCACCATGTACGGCTGGCTCGCGATGACCATGGAGATGTGCAGGCAGCGCATCATGGACCCGTCCATCGACGCGGGCCAGATCGCCGATACCTGCGCGCACGCCCTGCTCGACATGGTCGGCCGTGTACCCGGCATCCCGGACGCGCTCAGCGACGCCGTCGCCTTCGAGCACCGCGGCGCCTGAGCCGCTTTCGCGCTCAGCGCAGGGCCGACACCGATTTTTGTCGGTGCCCGTTGGCACCATGGAACCGTGACCCGTATCCAGGACCCGCTCGGCCGGTTCAGCGCGCTGACCCGCGAGTGGTTCACGGGCACCTTCGCGGAGCCGACGGATGCGCAGGCCGAAGCCTGGTCGGCCATCGCCGACGGCGACAACACGCTGGTCATCGCCCCGACAGGGTCAGGCAAGACGCTGGCCGCGTTCCTCTGGGCGATCGACCGGCTCGCTTCTGACGCCGCACCGCCGGCGACATCGGACCCGGAGCCCAAGCCCGCCGCGTCGGGCACTCGCGTCCTCTACGTCTCACCGCTCAAGGCGCTCGCCGTGGACGTCGAACGCAACCTCAGGACGCCGCTGACCGGCATCACCCGCATCGCCGAGCGGCACGGGCAGCGGCCGCCCGCGATCAGTGTCGGCGTCCGCTCCGGCGACACTCCCCCGGCCCAGCGCCGGGAGCTCATCACCAAGCCACCCGACGTCCTGATCACCACACCCGAGTCGCTGTTCCTCATGCTGACGTCGGCCGCCCGCGACACGTTGGCGACGGTCCAGACCGTCATCATCGACGAAGTGCACGCGGTCGCCGCCACCAAGCGTGGCGCCCACCTCGCGCTCTCGCTCGAACGGCTCGACCAGCTGTTGGACAAGCCCGCGCAGCGGATCGGGCTGTCGGCGACCGTGCGTCCACCGGAAGAAGTGGCGCGATTCCTGTCCGGTCAGGCGCCCGCGACCGTCGTCGCGCCCGCGGCGGCCAAGACATTCGACCTGTCGGTTCAGGTACCGGTGCCGGACATGGCCAACCTGGAGAACAACTCGATCTGGCCCGACGTCGAAGAGCGCATCGTCGACCTGATCGAGTCCCATCGCAGTTCGATCGTGTTCGCCAACTCGCGGCGGTTGGCCGAACGGCTGACGTCGCGGCTCAACGAGATTCACGCCGAGCGCCTGGGCGTCGAATTGCCCGATGGCCACAACCCTCAGGTGGGCGGCGGCGCACCGGCACACATCATGGGAAGCGGGTTGGCGTCCGGCGCCGATCTGCTGCTGGCCAAGGCCCACCACGGCTCGGTCAGCAAGGAGCAGCGCGCCATCGTCGAGGACGACCTCAAGACTGGGCGCCTCAAAGCCGTGGTCGCGACCTCCAGCCTGGAGCTGGGAATCGACATGGGCGCCGTCGATCTGGTGATCCAGGTGGAGACGCCGCCGTCGGTGGCCAGCGGGCTGCAACGCATCGGCCGCGCGGGGCACCAGGTCGGCGAGATCTCCCAGGGTGTGCTGTTCCCGAAGCACCGCACCGACCTGATCGGCTGCGCGGTGACGGTGCGGCGGATGCTGTCCGGCGAGATCGAGACCATGCGGGTGCCCGCGAACCCGCTCGACGTGCTGGCCCAGCACACGGTCGCCGCCTGCGCGCTGGAGCCGCTCGACGCCGACCTGTGGTTCGAAGCCGTGCGCCGAAGCGCGCCGTTCGCGACGCTGCCGCGCAGTGCGTTCGAGGCCACGCTCGACCTGCTGTCGGGCAAGTACCCCTCGACCGAATTCGCTGAGCTGCGGCCCCGGTTGGTGTACGACCGCGACGCGGGCACGCTCACCGCGCGACCCGGCGCACAGCGGCTGGCCGTCACGTCAGGCGGTGCGATCCCTGACCGCGGCCTGTTCACCGTGTACCTCGCGTCCAGCGCGGAGTCCGAAAAGCCGTCGCGGGTAGGCGAACTCGACGAGGAGATGGTCTACGAGTCCCGGCCTGGCGATGTCATCTCCCTCGGCGCCACCAGCTGGCGGATCACCGAGATCACCCACGACCGGGTGCTTGTCATCCCGGCGCCGGGTGAGCCCGCGCGGCTGCCGTTCTGGCGGGGCGACGGAGTCGGCAGGCCTGCCGAGCTCGGCGCGGCCATCGGCGCGTTCACCGGCGAGCTGTCCGTCCTACCCCGCGAAGAATTCGTCGGCCGTTGCGCGACAATGGGTTTCGACGACTTCGCGACTGACAACCTGTGGCAGCTGCTGACCGACCAGCGCCAGGCCACGGGAACGGTGCCGACGGATGCGACGTTCGTGGTCGAGCGGTTCCGCGACGAGCTCGGCGACTGGCGGGTGA
>DATEIG010000454.1:0-3077 GCA_035279185.1 Mycobacterium sp. | reverse complement strand
CCTCCGCGGCACGACGCGTGCACCGCCAGACCCAGAACCGGCGGCGGCCGGCAGGCGCGCCGATGCGGTACCACGGACCCGGCGTCGTCATGTCGCGCGCTTCGCATCGCAGGCGCCCGATCACTCCCGCGACCACTGTCGGGCTTGCCCTGATCGCGGCGGCGATCACGGTCTGGCTGGGCGTGGTGGCGCAGTTCGGCGGGGTCGTCGGCAACGCGAGCACGTCGTCGCCGGTGCCGGACACGCTCTCGGTGGTTCAGGTGCAGGCAGGGGAGACGCTCGCGCATGTCGCCCACCGGGTCGCGCCCGATGCCCCCGTCGCCCATGTGGTCGACCGCATCCGCGAGCTCAACCGGCTCGAGTCCGCGTCGCTCGATGCGGGGCAGACGCTGATCGCCCCGGTCGGCTGACTGCGCGATGCGCGGTGAATCGCGCTGCCGCACAACGGCCAGGACCCTCGGCTCACGGCAGGGTGCACAGGTAGGCTCGGAGTCGTTCGATCGGAATGTCTGTCGGCGCGGCGAAGGAGCAGTCATGCACTGTCCGTTCTGCCGCCATCCTGATTCCCGTGTCGTCGACTCGCGGGAGACCGATGAGGGCCAGGCGATCCGGCGGCGCAGATCATGCCCCGAATGCGGACGCCGATTCACCACTGTGGAGACCGCCGTCCTTGCGGTCGTCAAGCGCAGCGGCGTCACGGAGCCGTTCAGCCGCGAGAAGGTCATCAAGGGTGTGCGGCGGGCCTGCCAGGGACGCGATGTCACCGACGACGACCTGATGGTGTTGGCGCAGCAGGTCGAGGACGCCGTGCGCGCGACGGGCTCACCGGAAGTGCCGAGCCACGAAGTGGGGCTGGCCATCCTCGGTCCGCTGCGCGATCTCGACGAGGTCGCCTATCTGCGATTCGCCTCGGTGTACCGGTCGTTTTCGTCCGCCGATGACTTCGAACGCGAGATCGAGGCGCTGCGGGCACATCGCCAGGTCCCGACGTCCGGTTGACCGCCGGTCCTCAGTCGATTTGTCTCTTCCCGTCGTCGACCACCCTGCCCGCGACCCGCACCCAGCCGTCGGCGCTCCACCGCGTGGTGATGACCGACCCCCTGCCTTGCACGATGGTGAGATCGCGGCTCAGGTAGTCCGTGATGCGGACGGCTGCGGCGCCGGTCGCCTCGTCTTCGGGCACGCCGAGGTTGGTCGCGAACATCCGTGAGCGCAGCACGCCGTTGTCACGATCGGTCCAGGTCCACAGATAGTTCTCGACGTCGTCGGGATAGTCGTCCGGTTGCGCCGCGAACAATTCGTCGGTGGACGGTAGATCGTAGATCGCAAAATCGGGTGCCCATTCGGCGCGGGCCCGCACGGCCGTCATCTCGTCTTCGTAGCTCACCTGCACGATTCCTGCAGGCACCTGCAGCGTGTGGATCGGACGGCCGATGTCGCGCAGCCACCACGAGGCCCCGACCGTCGGATGACCGGCGAAGGGCAGCTCGGTGGCGGGGGTGAATATCGCGGCGCGCGCGGTGTGTGCGCCAGGCGCCGGCACGTCGACGAATACGGTTTCGCTGTAACCCAATTCGGTGGCGAGCCGCTGCCGCTCTGACGGGTGCACCGTGCTCGCGTCGACCACGCCCAGCGGGTTGCCGAACTTCCCGTCGGCGTCGGTGAAGACACGCAGAACCGTCACATCGGTGGACATGTGCCGATGCTACGACGTGACGACGAGCCGCAGGTCAGGTGGCGCTGCGCTCGTCGGTGCCCATCGCGTCGAGCACCGCGACACGCGTGTCGATCGGTCCGGTGATCGCCTCCTCGGTGCGGCCGTTGCGCAGCAGTCCGCGAAGCAATTCCTGATCGTGAGTGGCGGGTTCTGTCGAGTCGATGAAACGCTCGACGATCTCGACGAAGCGGTCGGGGTCGTCGTGGAAGGGGAAATGGCCGGAGCCATCGAAGATCTCCAACTGCGAGCCCGGCATGGCGGCGTGGGCGAGTCGGGCATGACTGACGGGGATCACCGAGTCGTGAGAACCCCAGATCAATTGCACGGGCACGGATTCGGTCAAATAACATCGGTCCAGCATGGTCACCACCTGGCCGCGCCAGTCGACGACCGCGCGCAGCGTGCGCGCGAACGCCGACGATGCGGTCGGCTCGGGGAGATCCTTGAGGATGCGCAGCATCTCGGGCAGGTCGCGACCGACGCCCGTGCGGCCGATGGCGAGCCCGGCGACCCGCCCTGCGGCCTGCACAGCGGGCAACACCAACGGAAGTCGCAGCACCGCAAGGGCTTCCGTGCCCATTGGCAGGGACGCGATCCTCAGGGCGAAGTTGACGTCCTTGGTCACGCCTCCCGCGCCGATCAGGATCAGTCGATCCACCAACTGCGGGAACTGATAGGCGAATTGCATCGCGACACCGCCGCCGAGCGAATGCCCGACCACGGTGACGCGCTCGATGTCGAGGACGCTCAGGAGATCGCGCATTCCGTTCGCGTACGCGGCGACGGAGTAGTCGGCGCGCGGCTTGTCGGACTTTCCATGTCCGAGTAGATCAGGGGCGATGACCGTGAATCGTTGCGCGAGCGTCGATTGCACACTGCTCCATGTCGTGGAGTTGTCGCCGATGCCGTGGATCAGCAGGATCGCGGGACCGGATCCGGCGACCCGGTAGGCGCGTCGGTATCCGTGGATGGTGCGGTACTGCAGGGTCGGCGTGAGCTCACGCACGGGCCGAAGATTGGGTTTTCGAGACTTCTGAGCTGTCATATCGCCAACCTCGTCGTCGGACCGGGTGGCGGTCTAATGCCCGTCGTCCCCGTCTTGGAAGCCTTCTTTTCTCTTCTTGTCCCGGGCCTGCTGGGCGAGAAAGCGTTCGAACTCGGCGCCGAGTTCGTCACCGCTGGGCAGATCCTCGTCGCGGGCCAGCAGTGATTTGTTCTCCTGGGCTGCGATGAAGGCATCGTACTGGCGCTCGAGGGCCTCCACCACTTGAGCGACCTCCGCGCTCGAACCCACCTGTTCCTCGACCTTGGCCGCCACCTCGGCTGCGGCCTCGGCCAGCGCGGCGAGGGGGAGTTGCAG
>DATEIG010000453.1:0-17555 GCA_035279185.1 Mycobacterium sp. | reverse complement strand
GACGAGCACGGCGACGCCATTGGGTCCGTAGCCCTCGTAGGTGATGTTCTGCCAGTCGGCGCCGCCGGCCTCCTCGCCGGCACCGCGCTTGCGGGCGCGCTCGATGTTGTCGTTGGGCACCGAGTTCTTCTTGGCCTTCTGGATGGCGTCGTACAGCGTCGGGTTCCCACCCGGGTCACCGCCACCGGTACGCGCTGCCACCTCGATGTTCTTGATCAGCTTGGCGAAGTTCTTGCCGCGCCGGGCATCGATGATCGCCTTCTTGTGCTTGGTGGTGGCCCACTTGGAATGGCCGCTCATGCCTGTACTACCTCTTTCACTACTACCTTCGGTGCCAGATGAAGTCCGATCAACGAGTCTACGTGGACGTTTGTGGCGCAGGGAGGCAGTCGGTATGCGGGCGATGGTGATGGACCGCGTCGGCGGACCCCTCGATGTCCGGGAGGTGCCCGACCGTCAGGCACCCGACGGCGGTGTGGTGGTCCGCGTACACGCCACCGGGATGTGCCGCAGCGACTGGCACGCATGGGTCGGTCACGAGGACATCGCGCTCCCCCACGTGCCCGGCCATGAGCTGGCAGGCGTGATCACCGCGGTCGGGTCCGGCGTGCGGAACTGGCAGGTCGGCGACCGCGTGACGGCACCTTTCGTGTGTGGCTGCGGCCGATGCGCGTGGTGTGCGGCCGGAGACGCCCAGGTCTGCCCCGACCAGCAGCAGCCCGGCTTCACCTACTGGGGTTCGTTCGCGCAGTACGTGGTGCTCTACGCGGCCGACACCAACCTGGTCGCCATCCCCGACTCGGTGTCGTTTCACGCCGCGGCGAGCCTGGGGTGCCGCTTCGCGACCGCGTTTCGCGCGCTGACCGCGCGCGCCGGGCTCGGCGCCGGTGAGTGGGTGACCGTCGTCGGCGTCGGCGGTGTCGGGCTGAGCGCGGTGATGATCGCGAAGGCGCTCGGGGCCGACGTCGTCGCCGTCGACCGTAATGTCGGCGCCCTCGACGTCGCGAGGAGGCTCGGCGCCGATCACACGGTGGTCGCCGACGGCTCCGACATTCCGGACGCGGTCGGTGAATGCACCGGCAGCGGCAGTCACGTCGCGATCGACGCGGTCGGCAGCGAGCAGACGAGCCGGGACTCGATCCTCAGCCTGCGACGCCGCGGTCGCCACGTCCAAGTGGGGTTGCTGCCGCCATCGGACGGCGGCCATCCGCGGGTGCCGATGTCCCGGGTGATCGCCTGGGAGCTGGACCTTCTCGGGAGCCACGGCATGGCGGCCGCCGACTACCCCGCGATGCTGGCCATGATCGAACGCGGCGACCTCCGCCCGCAGGACCTGATCGAGCGGGTCATCGGGCTCGACGAGGCGGCTCGCCTGCTGCCGACGTTCGACACCGCCCCCGTGGCGGGCATGACGCTCATCGATCCGTGGTGACCACTCCTCACGCGATCTGGCCCTCGATGTAGCGCTGCAGGTTCGGGGCGACGGCTGCGACGAGTTCGTCGTCGGTCATCGAGGCGAGCGGCTCGATCTGCCAGATGTAGCGCATCATCGCCAGGCCCATGATCTGAGACGACACCAGCCCGCTTCGGATCGTCCTGTCGCGTTCGTCGACGCCGAGGTGCGACACCCCCATCAGCTGGCTCTCCACGACCCTGCGCAGCTTCTCGCGGGTGGTCGGCTCGTGGGCGGCGGTCTGAAGTACCGAACGCAGCACCGGCCCGATCTCGTCGTCGGCCCACGCCCCGAGCATCAGCCGCAGCAGCGCCGCGCCGAGTTCCGGCACCGGGGTCGTCCACGTCTTCGCGACGCTCTCCAGCCACCGCATGGGCGGGTTCGTCGCCGCGTCGAGCAGGCCGTCCTTCGATCCGAAGTAGTGGTAGACGAGTGCGGGGTCGACGTCGGCGGCCCGCGCGACGGCGCGGATCGTCGTTCCCGCCCAACCGGTCTGCGCGAATGCCTCGCGCGCCGCGGCGAGTATGCGCGCCGCCAGCACGCCGCGTTCGTCGCGCGGACCCGGCGGTGCGGCCCTCTTCTGTGGCATCTGCGAGCCTTCCCAGAGTTTCTTCTTGCGTTGAGACTTGTTTCATCGTACCGTGAAACTAGTTTCAACGGAACGTGAAATACAGGAGCAGAAAATGACCGCCATCCCTCGACACCCGGACGTGGTCATCGTCGGCGCGGGTCCTGTCGGCCTGGTAGCCGCGTGCGAGCTCGCCCGTCGCAACGTGAACTTCCGGATCATCGACAAGCTCGCCGCCCCCACGAACGAATCCCGGGCAATCGCCGTGATGGCCCGCAGCCTCGACATGTTCGACCGAATGGGTGTCCGTGACGAGCTCGCCGCCACCGGCGTGATGTCGACCAGCATGAGGCTGATGAGCGGGGACACCCAGCTGGCCCGGGTGAAGTTCGGCGGAGTCGACAGCGCGTTCCCGTACTCGCTGCTGACCGCGCAGACAGAGACAGAGCGTGTGCTGACCGCGCGGCTGACTGGACTAGGCGGCGCAGTCGAGCGCGGCGTGGAGGTGGTCGGCCTGATGCAGGACGATGCTGCGGCCCAGCTGAATTTGTGCCACGCCGACGGCTCGACGGAAACGGTCACCACATCCTGGGTGATCGGCGCCGACGGCGCCCACAGCACGATGCGGCATCTTGTCGGGACGAAGCTGCTGGGCTCATTCGCGGGCGAGCGCTTCATCCTCGGCGACTGCGATGCCGAGCACCAGATGGACGCGGCGTCCATGTACACCGTCTTCTCCCCCGCGGGCACCGTGGTCATGATGCCGATGCGGGCGGGCCGGGCCCGGCTGATGGCGCAGATCCACGACGCACCAGGCGCTCCGCTGAATCTGCATCCGACGCAGGAGGACCTGCAACGGATCCTCGATGAGCGCGTCGGCGGAATCACGATCACCCGCAGCCACTGGCTCACTTGCTTCGAAATCCACCACGGCCAGGTGCCGCAGTACCGGCACGGGCGCGTGTTCCTCGCCGGCGACGCGGCCCACATCCACAGTCCCGCAGGCGGACAGGGCATGAACACCGGCATGCAGGACGCTTTCAACCTGGCCTGGAAACTGGCCGCCGTCCTCGGCGGCGAGGGTGGCAAGGCCCTGCTCGACAGCTACCACGCCGAGCGCCATCCCGTCGCCGAGAAGGTCATCGCGTTCAGCAGCAACCTGACCAGAGCCGGGACGGCGCGCGGCGGCGCGCGCGTGGTTCGCAACGCGATTCTGCGGGTGCTCGGCAGCATCCCCGCGATCGGCGAGAAGATGGCCAGCGTGGTCGAGGAGGTCGAGGTCTCCTACCGGGACAGCCCCGTCGTCGCGACCACGGCACACCGCACCAAAGTCCGTGCCGGACAGCAGTTCCCCCACATCGACGAGTCCGACATCCAGAAGCAGCTGGCTCTGGTCTGCGGCTCCGACAACACCGGCCATACCGTGCTCACGGTGACGGCGGGCAAGCCTGCGCCTGCGGCGGGACCTGCCGGAGAGGTGCAGGTTCTGGTCGCATCGGACGACACGCCCGTTGGCGGCTACGACGCCGTCGTCGCCGACCCGCGAGGACTGGTCGCCAAGCGCTTCGGGTTGCGTGACGGCGCCCGGGTGGTCGTCAGGCCCGACGGCTACGTCGGCGCCGTCGCCGAACTCGACGATCACGCCGCTGTCGCCGACTACTTCGCTCAGATCAGGCGGTGACCCATTTGGCCGACGCGGCGATTCGACGAGCAAATTCTCAGCCCAGCCTTTGAATTTGGATTGAATAGTTTCCGCGGACGTGATCATGCCTTTGTCGAATTGCTACTCTGCCTAAATGCCCCTGCCCCGCCAATTCGGGCGCCGATGAACACGGCGCAGAGATGGTGGCGCGGCCTTGATCACTACTACTGGTTGACCGCGTTCCTCGCCGCGCGCGGCCTGCAGCAGACGACATGCCGCCTCGTCGCGCTGGTGATCCTCGCGATGAGCGGCATCTCGCTGACGCTGATCTGGAGCCCGACCGGACCGCAGGGCGTCCTCGGCCGAGCCCTGGCGATTGCCGTCGCCGTGTGTTGTTGGGCCTTGGCCGCGCTATGGCTGCGCGGTCGCTGGCCCACCGCCGTCGAGTCGCGGATCTGCGTGTGCGTCGGCTCGGTCTGCATCGCGATCTCGTGCCTCATCCAGACCGATGCCCTCACCGGACTGTTCGGCGCCACCGCATTCACCCTGGTAGCGATATACGCCGCCGTGTTCCACACGACCAGATGGCTGGCGATCAGCTGGATCGCCGCAGGCGCCACCCTGGGTGTGCTGGCGGTGCGGCTCGCGTCGTTCTCGCTCGCCTTCGCGATCTCCTCGGTGCTGTTGGTGGGGTTCATCGTCATGTTCGTCTCGCTCACCGGGCGGGCCGCCATCTGGCTCGTCGACGCGGACATCCTTCACGAGAATTTCGAACCGCTCACCGGGATGTTCAACCGTGACGGCTTCTACGAGAAGGCGACGACGCTGCTCGCCTCCCGCAGCCGCGGCGACGACAGGTTCGTCGCGATCTGTGTGATCAACCTCGACAGTTTCTCGCTCGTCGGCGAATTCTCCGGCGTCGCCGGATCGAACAGAGCCCGCGTCGAGATCGCCGCCCGCCTTCGTGAAACGGCACGCCGGGATGCAGTGCTCGCACACATCGCCGACTCCGAATTCGTCATCGCCGACTTGTTCGACAGCAATGACGCCTCGGCGCTGATCGAGCGTGTCCGCGGCACGATCGCCGGTGCGCCGTCGCATCTGTCGGCGAGCATCGGGGTGGTGACCACCCCGCTGCAGCCGCTCGTGGCGCTGCCCCCGCACGAGGTGCTCGACGAACTGCTGTCGATCGCCACCAACGCGATGTACGAGTCACGCAAAGCAGGCGGTCATCAGGCCACCTACGTCAGGAATCCCACGCTCACGGTCCTCGACGATCCCGGCAGCGACGACTGGTTCGACAACTCCGAACTCGCCTGAAAGATCACACGCGGCCGGCGACGATGTCGACGAACAACCGGTGGATTCGGCGGTCGCCCGTCATCTCCGGGTGAAAGGCAGTGGCCAGCGTCTTGTCCTGTCGCACGGCCACGATGTGCTCTCCTGCCCGGCCGAGGACCCGGACGTCCGGGCCGACGCGTTCCACCCACGGCGCCCTGATGAACACCGCGTGCACCGAGCTGTCGAGCCCTTCGAAGTCGATGTCGCCCTCGAACGAGTCGACCTGGCGGCCAAAAGCGTTGCGCCGCACAGTCATATCGATTCCCTTGAGCGGAGCCGCATCGCGTCCAGGAACACCCGCATCGAGGATCTCGGTGGCCAGCAGGATCATCCCGGCGCACGAACCGTAGGCCGGCATGCCCTCGGCCAGCCGGGCCCGCACCGGATCGAGAAGATCCAACTCACGAAGCAAATGGGTCATCGCGGTCGACTCGCCGCCGGGGATGACCAGCGCGTCGGCGGAGTCGAGTTCACCGCGGCGCCGCACCGTGAACGCCTCGGCCCCCGCCTCACGCAGAGCGGCCAGATGCTCGCGGGTGTCACCCTGCAGTGCGAGCACGCCGATGCGCGGGGCGGTCATTGTCGTGCCGAGGTGAAATCGCGCTTGTAGCGGGTCAATCCCTCCTGCATGACCGCGGCGACCATCTCCCCCGACTGCGTGAAGATCTTGCCCTGGGTCAGCGAACGACCGCCGGAGGCTGAGGGCGAGGACTGGTCGTAGAGCAGCCACTCGTCGGCGCGGAACGGGCGCATGAACCACATCGCGTGGTCCAGCGACGCCACCATCAGGTGCTCACGTTCGTCGAGATGGGTCACCTGCGCCGAACCCAGAAGGGTGAGGTCGCTCATGTAGGCCAGCGCGCAGATGTGCAGCACCGGATCGTCGGGCAGCGGGTCGCGGTGTCGAAACCACACCTGCTGCTGCGACGCCTTGTGCTCCGACAGCTTGAGCTGGTCCCGCGGCACCATGCGGACGTCCCATTCGGCGAACTGCTGGAACCCGGCGTCGTCGAAGATGCTGCCCTTGGAGATGAAGTTCGGAAGGTCGTCCGGCGGGACCGCGAACGGCACCGCGTCCTGATGCTCGATGCCGCTCTGGTCGGTCTGGAACGACGCCGACATCGAGAAGATCGTCTCGCCGTGCTGGATCGCATTGACCCGACGGGTCACGAACGAGCCGCCGTCGCGCAGACGTTCGACGATGAACACCGTCGGCGCCTTGGCATCGCCCGGCCGCAGAAAGTAACCGTGCAGCGAATGCACCTGGAACTTCGGGTCGACGGTCCGCACCGCGGACACCAGCGACTGCCCGGCTACGTGACCGCCGAATGTGCGCTGCAGAAACCCGGATTCGGGGCTGAAGACCCCACCGCGGTAGATGTTGACCTCGAGCTGCTCGAGACCAAGGATCTCCTCGATCGCCATGTATGAGTACTACCAGCCGCGCTCGGCGAGCCGATGCGGCTGTGCGATGTCCTCGACGTTGATGCCCACCATGGCCTCACCCAGCCCGCGCGACACCTTGGCCAGCACGTCGGGATCGTCGTAGAACGTGGTGGCCTTGACGATCGCGGCGGCCCGCGCCGCGGGATCGCCGGACTTGAAGATGCCCGAGCCGACGAACACACCTTCGGCACCGAGTTGCATCATCATCGCCGCGTCGGCGGGTGTGGCGATGCCACCGGCGGTGAACAGGGTCACGGGAAGTTTGCCTGCCCGCGCCACCTCGGCGACGAGCTCGTAGGGCGCCTGCAATTCCTTGGCGGCGACATACATCTCGTCGTCGGACAGCGATGTCAGCCTGCGGATCTCGCCGCCGATCCTGCGCATGTGCGTGGTGGCGTTGGACACGTCGCCGGTGCCCGCCTCACCCTTGCTGCGGATCATCGCCGCACCCTCGGTGATGCGGCGCAACGCCTCACCCAGGTTGGTCGCGCCGCAGACGAACGGCACGGTGAACTTCCACTTGTCGATGTGGTTGGCATAGTCGGCCGGAGTCAGCACCTCCGACTCGTCGACGTAGTCGACTCCGAGGCTCTGCAGGATCTGCGCCTCGACGAAGTGGCCGATGCGGGCCTTGGCCATCACCGGGATGGTGACCGCCGAGATGATGCCCTCGATCATGTCGGGGTCGCTCATGCGCGACACCCCGCCCTGAGCGCGGATGTCGGCAGGCACGCGTTCGAGCGCCATCACTGCGACGGCGCCGGCGCCCTCGGCGATCCGCGCCTGCTCAGGCGTGACGACATCCATGATGACGCCGCCCTTGAGCATCTCGGCCATGCCGCGCTTGACCCGCGCGGTGCCGGTCTGTCCCGACCCGTTCGATCCAGCTGCGGTTTCCACTGCTATCTCCTCCAAATCGCTACGGAACCAGTGTAAAGGGGACGGCAAATCCGTTTGATCCGCACATCAGCGGATCGACTGCAGCTGTCGCTGCGGTTGACCGCCCCTGGCATCGGCCAGCGCGTTCGCCTCGGAAAGCAACGCGCCGAGCTGGAGCGGATAAACGGTCTCCCCTTCGGCGACCAGTTCGTCGATCATTGTCGCATCGCACCACCGGTGCCCATGGATGTAGCGGCGTTCCAGCGCGGTCCTGCCCGTCGCGACCGGTTCGAATCGACCCGTCCGGTGGACGAAGAACATCTCCTCGCTGCGGATGACCGAACCGTTGAAGTCGATGACGGCGTCACGCCGCCACACCGGCCCGATCATGTCGGCACGGGGGACGCGCAGGCCGGTCTCCTCCTCCAGCTCCCGCACCGCGGCCTCGGTCAGCGTCTCACCCGGCTGCACCGCGCCGCCGACGGTGAACCACCATCGCGGCGCATCCGTTCCGTCCTGGCGGGCGGGGTCCGAGCCGCAGAACAGCAGCACCGCCCCGGTCTCGTCGAGCAGCACCACCCGGGCCGAGGTGCGACGGCTGACCACACCGACATCGCGATCGCTCTGTTCGGCGATCTCGAAATAGCTTGGCAGCGAGGCGGTTCCACCGAGCCTCAGGAGCCGGACCGCGGGTCGCTCCCGCAGGGCGAGCGTGTCGCGCACGGCGTCGTTGTGGAAGCGGCGGGCCAAGGTCACCCGCGCCTCGGCGTCGGCCAGTTCGGCCACCAGCGCGACGGGCAGCGACGCCGGGTCGACGAGCGCCAGCGCGGCCGAGAGTTCGTTTTCGGCGGCCTCCCTCGCCGACCGCTGCGCCTTTTCGGCGGTATCGGCGAGGGCGGCCAGACGCCGACCTTCCGGCCCTGCGCCGTAGGCGTCGACGGCGACTGCCCGTGCGACGACCGCGCGCCGGGCGAGCGCACCGTCGAGGGCCTGCCAGGACAGGTCGTAGCGGACATGCAGCCGGTCGAGGCGGTGTGCGGTCTGATACGCCCACGCGCCGACCGCCAGCAGCACCACCAACAGGACGATCAGGACGGCGACCACGGCCCACGTCATCTAGCTCGCCACCTGCACCTTGGCGCCCGCCCCGGCGACGGTTTCGTAGACGCGCAGGATCTGCCCTGCCACCACCGACCAGTCGTACTGACGCACCGCGTCGCTCGCCGCCTCGATGTAGCGCTCGCGCACGGCGTCGTCGGACAACACTTCGATCAGGCCTTCGGCGAGCCCGTCGGCGTCATCCACCGGCACCAGCCGACCTGCCTTACCGTCCTCGAGCACCCGCCGGAACGCGTCGAGGTCGCTGGCCACCACGGCAGTGCCTGCGGCCATCGCCTCCACCAGCACGATGCCGAAGCTCTCCCCGCCGGTGTTGGGTGCGCAGTAGGCGTCGACGCTGCGTAGCGCCGAGGCCTTCTCCGCGTCGTCGACCTGACCGAGGAAGCGCAGATGGCCCGCCAGCGGTCCGGCCTCCTCACGCAGCTCGTCCTCGTCGCCGCGACCCACGATCAGGATCTCGATGTCACCGAATCGCTCGTTCAGCGCGGGAAGCGCGCCGATCAGCACGGCCATTCCCTTGCGTGGCTCGTCGAAGCGGCCGAGGAACAGCACCGACTTGCCGGGTCGGGGGTAGCCGGCCAGAGGGGGTGCCGTGGCGAACGACTCGACGTCGACGCCGTTGGGGATCTGCACCGCATCCGAGCCCAGCGCCTCCATCTGCCATCGGCGGGCCAGATCCGATACGGCGATGCGGCCGACGATCTTCTCGTGGTAGGGCCGAAGAATTCCTTGAAAAACACTGAGCGTCAACGACTTCGTCGTCGAGGTGTGGAAGGTCGCCACAATGGGGCCCTCGGCGGCCTGCAGCGCGAGCATGGACAGGCTCGGGGCGTTCGGCTCGTGCAGGTGCAGCACGTCGAAGTCGCCTTCGGTCAACCAGCGCTTGACCTTTCGATGCGTGGCGGGGCCGAACCGCAGGCGCGCGACGGAGCCGTTGTACGGGATCGGAACGGCCTTGCCGCCGGACACCACGTAGTCCGGCAACTCCACATGCGGAGACGACGGGGCCAGCACGCTGACCTCGTGGCCGCGCTCACGCATGACCTCAGCCAACTGCAGCACATGTGACTGCACTCCGCCGGGGACGTCGAAGGAGTACGGGCACACCATGCCGATGCGCATCAGGTCTCGCCCCGCAGCGTGGCCTGCCTTTCCTCCGAGAGGTCGGCCAACCACTGAGGCTGCATCATGTGCCAGTCCTCGGGGTGGGCCGCGATACCCCTGGCGAACCGGTCGGCCATCGCCTGGGTGATGACGGTGACGTCGCCCGAGGAGGTGTCCAACGGTGCGGCGACGTCGAAGACCCACGCGTCGCGGGTGTTGTAGCAGTGCGTCGCCAACACCATGGCGCCCGTCTCGATCGCGAGTTTCGCCGAACCGGCGGGCATCCGGGTGGCCTCGCCGAAGAAGTCGACCTCCACCCCGGAGCGGGTGAGGTCGCGATCGGCCATCAGGCAGATGATCTTGTTGTCCTGCAGTCGCTCTCGGAGTACCTCGTAGGGCGGCCGCTCGCCTCCGGTCAGCGGCAGCATCTCGAAGCCGAGGCTTTCCCGGTAGTCCATGAACCGCTTGTACAGGGATTCCGGCTTGAGCCGTTCGGCGACGGTGGTGAAGGTGCCGTAGTGCTGGACCATCCACACGCCTGCCATGTCCCAGTTGCCGCTGTGCGGCAGCGGCATGATGACGCCGCGGCCCGCGGCGAGTGCCGCGTCGATGTGTTCACGCCCGAGCAGGCACGGCTCGAGTTTCGGCCGCAGTTTCTCCTTGTCCATCGACGGCAACCGGAACGCCTCCCGCCAATACCGCGCATAGGAGGCCAGCGAGGCGCGGATGAGTCCGCCGGGCACCCTGGCGGGCTCGACGCCGAGGACCCGGGCGAGGTTCTTGCGCAGCTGTTCGGGCCCGCCGTTGCGCGATGCGTAGATCGCCCCCGCGTCGAACGCGTTGCGCGCGAACAGCTCCGGCATGGCACGCACGACGCGCCAGCCGGCGGCGTATCCGAGGTCGGCGACCTGCCCCCCGATGGCGGTCACTGCTCGTCCCCCTGCTCGGTTTTCTGCAGTGGTTCCATCGCGCCGGGCGAGGTGCGCACAGTGTGCACGCGCTGACCGAGGGTGATCAGGCTGGCCACCGCGAGCAACCAGGCGGCGACGTGCAACAGCCACGGGATGTGCAGGAACCACACCCCAGACAGCCCCGCGCCGGTCAGGATGATGACCAGGCGTTCGGGTCTCTCGATCAGCCCGCCGTCGCCGCGCAGCCCGCTGGCCTCGGCGCGCGCCTTGATGTAGGAGATCACCTGGGACGTGACCAGGCAGATCATCAGGGCGACCGTCAGCGATGTGCTGCGCAACCCGAACGCCGCCCACCACAGGAGTCCGCAGAAGATCGCACCGTCACCGATGCGGTCACATGTGGCGTCGAGCACCGCGCCGAACCGCGTTCCGCCGCCGCTCTGGCGTGCCATCGCGCCGTCGAGCATGTCGGCCAGCACGAAGACGAAGATCGCAAACGAGCCCCACCACAGATGACCGATGGGATAGAGCGTCAGCGCTGCAACCACCGCGCCCGCCGTGCCGATCATCGTGATGCTGTCGGGCGTGAAGCCCACGCGCAGCGCGGCCTTCGCCACCGGCGTCGAGAGCTTCGCGTACGCCGCCCGCGTCATCAGGTAGAAGTCGCTCACGACTGACTGGCCCATTCCGTCGCGAGCAACTCGCGGGTTTCGCGCAGCAACTGCGGAACCACCTTGGAGCCGCCGATGATCGTGATGAAGTTGGCGTCACCGCTCCACCGCGGTACCACGTGCATGTGCAGATGCTCGGCCAGCGAGCCGCCCGCCGACTTGCCGAGATTGAGCCCGACGTTGAACCCGTGCGGCCTGGAGACCGCCTTGATGACGCGAATTGTCTTCTGCGTGAATGCCATCAGCTCGATGCTCTCCTCTTCGGTGAGGTCTTCGAGCTCGGACACACGTCGGTAGGGCACCACCATCGAGTGACCCGGGTTGTAGGGGTAGAGGTTCAGCACCACGTAGACCGCCTCGCCGCGCGCCACGAGCAGGCCGTCCTCGTCGTTCAACGTCGGGATGTCTGTGAACGGTTGTGTGGATTCGGCCGACCCGCCCTTCATCGGGGCCTCCGCCAGATAGTTCATCCGGTACGGCGTCCAGAGTCGCTGCAGGTGATCGGGTTCGCCGACGCCGTGGTCGACGACCCTGCCTTCCTCGTTTCCGGTCACGTCGAGGTGGCCGCCTTGATGAGTTCGGCTGTCGGCGCGGCATTCTCGCGGTCGGCGATCCAGCGGGCGATGGTCTCGACCGCCTCGTCACGGGGGACGCCGTTGACCTGGCTGCGGTCACCGAACCGGAAGCTGACCGCACCCGCCTCGACGTCGCGGTCGCCCGCCAGCAGCATGAACGGCACCTTCTGGTTGGTGTGGTTGACGATCTTCTTCGCCATCCTGTCGTCGCTGGTGTCGACCTCGACCCGGATGCCCAGCGAACCCAGCTGCGCGGCAACGGATTCCAGGTACTCGATGTGAGCGTCGGCGACCGGGATTCCGACCACCTGCACCGGCGCCAGCCAGGCCGGGAACGCACCGGCGTAGTGCTCGGTGAGGATGCCGAAGAAGCGCTCGATCGAGCCGAACAGCGCACGGTGGATCATCACCGGCCGCTGCCTCGTGCCGTCGGCGGCGGTGTAGGTCAGGTCGAATCGCTCAGGGAAGTTGAAGTCGAGCTGGATCGTCGACATCTGCCAGCTGCGGCCCAGCGCATCCTTGACCTGGACGGAGATCTTCGGCCCGTAGAACGCCGCGCCGCCCGGATCGGGCACCAGGTCGAGCCCGGAGGCCGCGCCGACCTCGGCCAGCACGCTGGTGGCCTCCTCCCACATATCGTCCGAGCCGACGAACTTGTTGGGGTCCTTGGTCGACAGCTCGAGATAGAAGTCGGTCAGCCCGTAGTCACCGAGGAGGTCGAGCACGAACCGCAGAAGCGAGGTCAACTCGTCGCGCATCTGCTCGCGCGTGCAGTAGATGTGCGAGTCGTCCATCGTCAGGCCGCGCACCCGGGTCAGGCCGTGCACCACACCGGACAGCTCGTACCGGTACACGGTGCCGAACTCGAAGAGCCGCAACGGCAGTTCCCGGTAGGACCGCCCGCGCGACCGGTAGATCAGGCAGTGCATCGGGCAGTTCATCGGCTTGAGGTAGTAGTCCTGCCCCGGCTTGCGTACCGTGCCGTCTTCGTTGAACTCGGCGTCGAGGTGCATCGGCGGGAACATGCCGTCGGAGTACCAGTCCAGGTGCCCGGAGATCTTGAACAGCTCCGCCTTGGTGATGTGCGGGCTGTTGACGAACTGGTAGCCGGCTTCGCTGTGCTTGCGCCGCGAGTAATCCTCGAGTTCGCGCCTGATGATTCCGCCCTTGGGGTGGAAAACCGCCAGACCCGAACCGATTTCGTCGGGGAAGCTGAACAGGTCCAGTTCGGCGCCGAGCCTGCGGTGGTCGCGGCGCTGCGCTTCTTCGATCAGCTCGAGGTGGCGGTCGAGGGCCTCCTGCGACTCCCACGCCGTGCCGTAGATCCGTTGCATGCTGGCGTTGTTCTGGTCGCCGCGCCAGTACGCGGCCGAGCTGCGGGTCAGCTTGAACGCCGGGATGAACTTCGTCGTGGGAATGTGTGGGCCGCGGCACAGATCGCCCCAGATCCGTTCCCGCGTGCGGGGATTGAGGTTGTCGTAGGCGGTGAGCTCGTCGCCGCCGACCTCCATCACCTCGGGGTCTCCCGACTTGTCGTCAACGAGTTCCAACTTGTAGGGCTCGTTCGCGAGCTCTTCGCGCGCTTGGTCTTTGGACTCGTACACCCGGCGGGAGAACAGCTGACCGTCCTTGACGATCTGCCGCATGCGCTTCTCCAACGCCGCCAAATCCTCCGGGGTGAACGCTTCGGCGACATCGAAGTCGTAGTAGAAGCCGTCGGTGATCGGCGGTCCGATGCCGAGCTTGGCGTCGGGGAACAACTCCTGGACCGCCTGGGCCAGCACATGGGCCGCCGAGTGCCGGATGACGCTTCGGCCGTCGTCGGTGTCGGCGGCGACCGGCGTCACCTCGACGTCGACCTCGGGCGTCCAACTCAGGTCGCGGAGCCGCCCCTCGGCATCACGGACGACGACGACCGCGTCGGAGGCGCCACGACTGGGCAGTCCGGCCTCGCGGACTGCCGCCGCCGCGGTCGTCCCGGCAGCGACCCGGATCGGGGCTGCTGGGGCGGGGCTAAGGGCGGCGCTCATCGGTCACTCTCCGTGGTAGGCGTGGGTGTTCACGAACGCGACCATGCTATCGGTGCTGCCGGTCAGTCTCCGACCCCGATCGGGCTGTTCAGCCAGGGATGCTCGATCCCGACGAATTCGGCCGACCAGTCCAGAGCACCGAGCAACCACAGCGTGACGGCCACGATCAGCGCCGTGAACACCCCGCCGAGGATCTGGACGAACTTTCCCTGCCGGTGGAACCAGTCCATGACCTTGTCGTAGCGCTCCTTGGCGTAGGCCAGGAGCCTGCGTGCCCAGTCGAACTCGGTGGCCAGGATGCCGAGTCCGACGAACACGATGGCCCATCCGGGACCGGGGTACGGGATCGCGACGATTCCGAGGGCGAGCACCACGAGCCCGACCACAGCGACGACGATGCGGTAGCCGAACTCCGTCTTTGGCCGTTCGCGCAGTCGATCGCGCCAACGCCCCCAGCGCCGCTTGGTCGCTGACCACTTCGATTCTTCGGTCACGGTTGCCCGGGGTTGAGCTGCACGAACAGCGCCTCGGCGTCGCACAGCAGGTCGTCGCCGTCGCGCAGTCGGCCGGTGACGTAGATCTTGCGTCCCTCGCTGCGGTCGATGCGGGCATCGACCTGCAGGTCGCGGCAGATCGGCACGATCTTGCGGTAGTTCACGTGCAGGTAGGCCGTGCGTTGTTTGAGGGTCTGGCTGAGCCGGAACGCAGCGAAACCCAGCACTGAATCCCACATCAGCGCGATCGCCCCACCGTGGACCGCCCCGTTGCGACCGAGGTGGTAGCGGCGGAACCGCACCGAGCCGTCCACCTCGTCGCCGACAGTCGTCAGCTCGGAGGGCACCTGCATGAGGTTGCCGCGGTTGGGCAGATCCATGCGCCTGCCCGACGGCGTCGTCCACTCGTCGGCCTCGAATGGCGCCAGTATCGCGGTCACCGCCTCGATCATGTCGGCCGCCTTGGCGATCACGTCGTCGGGCGCGTCGGCCGCCCGGGCGTGATCCTGAAGCGTGCGGACGGCCTCGACGAATCGCCCGTAATCGGGTCCACCCCTGGTGGTCGGTTCCGGCGGATTGAACCCGCCGCCGGGATGCGCATCGAGATCTGAGGTCACCCGCTTACCGTATTGCCTGCTCAACTTCGTCGATCGTCGTGGTCACCGCAACGATCTGCGGAGACGCCGGCGCGGAGGAGAACCCGAAGCTGACCGGTGGCCGCAGCGGCGCGAGTCCGTCGAAGGGCACACCGCGGTGGTGGCCGTCGATGGCGGTGATGCGGCGAGACCGCCGCACGCCGTAGTACTCCGCGCGGCCGTTACCCGCGGTGCCGAAGGTGTGCACCCCCCGCACCACGCGGGAGGCGATCGGATCGATCACCCGCAGCCAGCGCGGCGACGTCGCCAGGCGCGGCGGCACGAGTCGCAGCAGCGCGTCGACGGGCGACGCGCCACCGATGTGGATGCGGGCGTCGAAGTGGTCAGCGTCCACAGTGAGCACATCTGCGGTCAGCTCGCCCGACAGTTCGCCGAGTTCCACCCGGTCGAAGTGGTAGGTCGACGACACGAATTCCGCGATGCCCTCGGTCGGCGCCAACAGAACGCGTTCGTCGTCGGCCGTCTGCAGCATCACGTCGGTGAAGGAACCGAAAGGCGACTCGTCCCACTTGCCGACGACGATCCGCAGGCCTGAACCAGTGCCCGCGCCCGCGATGTGCCCGGTGAAGACGCGACGCACCGCGCTAGGCGGTCCCCGAGCCTTCGGCGCCTGCCGTGCTCAGGGTCTCGAATTCCTCGTCGGACAACTCGATTTCGGCGGCGGCGACGTTCTGCTCGAGATGGCTCACCTTCGACGTGCCCGGAATCGGCAGCATCACCGGTGACCGCTTGAGCAGCCACGCCAGCGCCAGCTGCGACGCGGTGGCGTCGTGGTCGGCGGCGATGCGCTGCAAGGGACCGTCCGACGCGGCCAGCGGTCCCGCCGCGAGCGGGAACCACGGAATGAAGCCCAGGCCCTGTGCCTCGCACGCGTCGAGCACCGGTTCCGCGGCGCGGGCGGTGAGGTTGTACATGTTCTGCACCGACACGATCGGCGTGATCTTCTGCGCAGCGCTGAGCTGGTCGACGTCGACCTCGGACAGACCGATGTGGCGGATCTTGCCTTCCTGCTGCAGTGCAGCTAGTTCGCCGATCTGGTCTTCGAGCGGAAACTTGTCGTCGATGCGGTGCAGTTGGAACAGGTCGATGCGCTCGACGCCCAGCCGCCGCAGGCTCAACTCGAGCTCCTGGCGCAGATACCCGGGGAACCCCAGCGGGATCCAGACATCGGGCCCGGTGCGCAGCAGACCCGCCTTGGTAGCGATCACCAGATCATCCGGATAGGGCGAGAGCGCTTCACGGATCAGTTCCTCCGAGACATAGGGCCCGTAGGAGTCGGCCGTGTCGATGAAGTTCACCCCGAGGTCCACTGCGCCCCGCAGCACGCGGATCGCCTCGTCGTGGTCGTCGGGCGGCCCCCACACCCCCTTGCCCGTGATGCGCATGGCGCCGAAACCGAGTCGGTTGACGGTGAGGTCCCCGCCGAGCGCGAACGTTCCGGCGGCTTGAGCAACGGATGCTGTGGTCACCTCACAGACCGTACGCCGGGTGATGACATGGTGTCGGGGTGAGACTGAGCGATCTGGCAACGATGACGCTGACCTACCGCGAGGTGGGCGCGACCGCGGGACCGTTGCCCAACGGGTATCACCACGTGGTCAAGTCGGCGGTGATCGGGCACGGCAGGCGGCGGTTCGACGAGGCCGCGACCACAGTCATGGCGTGGGGGATGCTGCGCGGCGCCGGCGTCCGTGTCGACGCGACCACGGAGGTGGCGGCTGTCGGCTCGGAGGTGCTCGTCGGCCTCGGTCCCGTGCGCGCGCCGTGTCGGGTCGTCTACGTGATCGACGAGACCGACCGCCGCGGGTTCGCCTACGGCACCCTGCCGGGCCATCCCGAATCCGGCGAGGAGTTGTTCGCCGTGCGCTTCGACCCCGCCTCCGGAGAGGTGCACGCCGAGGTGGTCGCCTTCTCGCGGCACGCGACGTGGTGGAGCAAGCTGGGTTCTCCCGTCACGGCGTTCATGCAGCGAATCATCACGTCCCGATATTTGACGGCCCTGTAACCTGCAGTTCGGTTCCGTCGTCCATCCAGCCGTCGTCGGCGCTGGACCCGGGTTAGCCTTGACCCAATCACGCTCGTCGATCGGAATACTGCTGGTGAGAGACCCCTCCGAAGTGGACGCCACACATCGGCGTATCGCGCAGCTGGTACAGGACATGTACGGCAGGCCCGACGCCGACTCCGACACGGTGATCGCCGAACTGGCCGAGCACGCGGCGGTCGAGATCCCGGGTGCGCTGTACGCGGGCGTCACCGTCACCCGCAACGGCAAGCACATCGACACCCCTGCCGCCACGCACAAGTGGCCGTTGCTGCTCGACGAGATCCAGCAGCGCCACCGCGAGGGACCATGCCTGACGGCGGCGTGGGAGGAGAAGACGGTCCACGTCGCGAACGTCGAAACCGACGAACGGTTTCCGCTCTACGGGCGTGATGCGGTGGCGGAGACCCCGATCCGCTCGGTGATGGCCTTCCAGCTGTGGATCGCGGGCGAGACGATGGGCGCGCTCAACGTCTACGCGGAGACCCCGAATGCGTTCAGCGAGGAGACCAAGGCCGTCGGCCTGGTCTTCGCCGCACACTCGTCGGTCGCGTGGAACGCCGCCCGCCGCGACGAGCAGTTCAAGAAGGCGCTGTCGAGCCGCGACCTCATCGGGCAGGCC
>DATEIG010000452.1:0-5191 GCA_035279185.1 Mycobacterium sp. | reverse complement strand
CCACGTGCTTGAACGTGTCCCAGCTGTAGGCGAGGCGTTCAATCGGGTTGTCCTCCAGCGCGTCCCGGCTCACCCATGCCGTCCCGCCAAGGGCCAGGGCGATGTCGTCAACGAGCTTTGCGTCCGTCACTCCCGCGATGTTCCCGATCTCGCGGGCGACGGCGACCGGTTCGACCGACGGAATTCGGCTGTGCGGTGCGGCTGTCTGGACGCCGGGCTGGTAGTGGAGATGTACGCCGACGAGGAAGGCTTCCATGAACAGATCGAGGTCGGCGGCGACGGGGTTGTCTTCCGTTCCGCGCGCTGCGCAGTAGCTGCACGCGGACCGCTCGGCCCGCTTCGATATGTGCTCTCGAAGGACTGGATCATCGACGTGTGCCTGGCACAACGCGGTTGACGTCACGGCGCCAACCTTAAGCACAGAACGGTCCGCGGACCGGGGTAATCACCGCCGGGGCTGCAGCGCCGCTTCGAAGAAGCCCAACTCCAGCTGCATCGCGCGCCGATAGGCCGTGCGCACGGCGGCGGTGTCGCCTGCGTCGTCGAGCAGCTGCTCCAAAGCGGTTGCTATGGAGTCGAATTCGGGGTCGGCGTACGTCTGCACCCACGGGGCGTACGGCCCGGCGCTGCGCGCGTCAAGCGATGCGCCGAGCCACGCGTAGAGGCGCATGCAGGGTGTCATGGCCGCGAAGATCACACCGAGATCCCTGGTTGCCGCGGTGGACAGCAGGAACTCGGTGTAGGCGAGGGTTGCCGGCAGCGGCTCGACACCCGCCATGTCGATTCCCCACGATGCCGCATAGGAGGCGTGCAGCCCGAGCTCCTGCCGAACGCCGGCGATGAGATCGGCCAGCGTGAGCAGAGTCGTGGTGTCGGGGCTGTGTGCGAGCGCCAGAGCGTAAGCGCGGGCGAAGGATTCGAGGAAGAACGCGTCCTGGGCGACGTAGCGTGCGAACGCCTCCCTCGGCAGCGAGCCGTCGGCGATACCGCGCACGAACGGGTGAGCGAGCACGTCGTCGGCGATGTCGGCGTTGGCCGACCACAGCTGCGCTGACAGCGTCATGGCCACCGACCGGTCAGCGTTTGAGCCAGCCCTTGACGGTGTCGAGGTCTCGTGTCGTGGACATCAGGATGTTGTCCTTGTAGAGCGCGCCGCCGCTGATGGCCTGCTTGCCCTGCCAGACGATGTGGACACGGTCGGGCCTGCGCAGGTAGTAATCGCTGCGATCGGCGTCCCTGTGCTGCCAGCCGGCCTGCTCCGCAAGGCCGATGACCTCGTCGCGCTCGGCGGTTGCCGTCATCGCACGCACCTCCTCTGTCACCCGGTACGGTATCGAACCGGCCGCCGAACCGAGCAAAGCAGCAGCTCAGCGCGCCGGCTTGGTCACACTTGGGACAGGCCGCCGTCGACGCACAGCTCGACGCCCGCGATGAAGCTGCTCTCCTCGCTCGCGAGGAACAGCGCTGCGGCAGCCACCTCGTCCGGCCTGCCGAGCCGGCCCAGCGGGATCGTCGACGCCAGCTCCGAGCGCACCGCGGTCGGTACCGACTCGAACATCGCGGTGTCCGTGGGACCGGGGCTGACCACGTTGACCCGGATGCCGCGTGGCGCCAGTTCGGTCGTCCAGGTGCGGGCCAGTGCGCGCACGCCCGCCTTGGCGGCGCCGTACACGCTGTAGCCCTCGGTGCCGATATTGCCTCCGATCGAGCCGACGAGGACGATCGCCGCTCCTTCGCTCATCAACGGCAGCGACGCCTGCACGGCGAACAACAGGGCCCGCAGGTTCACGCCGACGACGCGGTCGAAGTGCTCCTCGGTGATGTCACCGATGGTGCCCGGCTCACCCAATCCGGCGTTGACGACGAGGACGTCGATGCGTCCCGTGCGGCCACCGACGGTGTCGACGACCGACTTCACGTCGTCGAGGTCTCCCGCGTCGGCGACCAAGGGCTGCGAATTGCCACCGATGTGAGCATGCGCGGCATCGAGATCGCCCTGGCGCCGGCCGGTGAAGAACACCTGGGCGCCCTCGGCGGCGAACCGGTGCGCGATCGCCAAGCCGATGCCGCTGGCGCCGCCGATCACCAGCGCAACCTTGCTGTCCAGTCTCGTCACCGCCGAACTCTAACGCCGCAGAGCGGCGGCGCGCAGCGTCAGATGCTGACGTTCGGCGATGCTCTGCGCGTGCTCCGCCGCCGTCACGTAGAGCGCAATCGCGGTCTCGACGTCGCCCGCCCGCTCGTGGAAGTAGGCCTGAGACGCGGTGTGCCGCGGCAGCTTCGGGTCGAGTTCGGCGAGTGCGGCCAGACCCGCCCGCGGCCCGTCGGCCTCACCGACGGCGACCGCACGGTTCAGCCGCGCGATCGGACTGTCCGTGAGACGGACGAGTTCGTCGTACCACTCGACGATCTGCACCCAGTCGGTCTCGTCGGCTGTCCGCGCATCGGCATGCAGTGCTGCGATGGCCGCCTGCGCCTGATACTGGCCGAGGCGGTCGCGTGCCAGCGCGGCCTGCAGCACGGTCACGCCCTCGGAGATGAGGTCGGTGCGCCACAGGCCGCGATCCTGCTCGGCGAGCGGCACCAGGCTGCCGTCGGCGCGGGTCCTGGCGTCGCGCCTGGCGTGGTGGAGCAGAAACAGCGCGAGCAGTCCGGCCACCTCGGGGTCGTCGGTCGCCGCGAACAACTGGCGGGCCAGCCTGATCGCCTCCGCGGCGAGGTCGACATCGCCGCTGTAGCCCTCGTTGAACACGAGGTAGAGCACCGTGCACACGGTGCGAACATCCCCCGCCTGATCCAGCCGGACGTCGGCGACCGTCCGTTTGGCCCGCGAAATACGCTGCGCCATGGTCGATTCGGGGACCAGATAGGCTTGCGCGATCTGACGGGTGGTGAGGCCGCCGACAGCGCGCAGGGTGAGCGCGACGGCCGAGGAACGGCTCAGGCTCGGATGGGCGCACAGGAAATACAGCGCGAGTGTGTCGTCGGCGGCTTCGGTCGGCCCCGGCGGTGGCTGCTCGGCCACCAGGGATTCACGCTCACGTCGGGCGGAGTCGGAGCGCGCGAAGTCCACGAAACGTCGCCAGGCGGTGGTGATGAGCCAGCCCAACGGATCGTCGGGCGGGCGGCCGGGCCACGCTTCGACGGCCCGGATCAGCGCCTCCTGCACGGCGTCCTCCGCGGTGGCGAAGTCCGCCCCGCGGCGCACGAGCACCGCCAGCACGGTGGGGATCAATTCCCGCAGCCGGCTTTCGTCCACGGGGGACGTCACTCCGTGACGGTCGTCGGCGATCCCATGAACGGTCGAACCTCGAGCCACTCGTGGATGGGCCTGCCGCCCGCGCCGGGCGCGGCGGACAGCTCGCCCGCCAACTCGACGGCGCGCGCATACGAGTCGACGTCGACGATCATGAAGCCGGCGATCAGGTCCTTGGTCTCGGCGAACGGGCCGTCGGTCACCGGCGGCCTGCCCTCGCCGTCATGGCGGACCCAGGCGCCGTCGGCGGCCAACGCCTGGCTGTCGACATACTCGCCACTGTCCTTCAGCCGGTCCGCGAAGTCGTTCATGTAGGCGATGTGCGCCTCGACCTCGTCGGGCGTCCACTCGCTCATCGGCACGTCGTTCACCGAGGCGGGCGCACCCCGGTAGTGCTTGAGAAACAGGTACTTCGCCATCGTCGATCTCCCTCCAGACTCGCGACCCTAGTTGATCGCACATCCCTGAGACGGAGTCGCGACGGCGTTCTCGACATCGTTGCCGAGGCTTTCTTGCATCGATTTTGGGATCGGTAGCCACACGGGCCGGATGTACTCGTCCCCAACAGACAGCCACCTCTCGAGGGTGCACAGAAAGGACCGTTCGACACATGAGGACTTCACACTGTTTCACGCGGGTAGCCGCCGCCACGACGATGGCCGGGGTGGGGCTGGTCGCCGCGCTCGGACTCGCCACCGGCAGCGCGCAGGCCACCATCTACGGGGCCGGCGAAGGGGCCATCGACGCCTGGAGCAACTACGAGTGGTGCCCGGGCGACCCGATCCCGCAGTCGGACGTCCCGATCCCATGGGACCTCAACGGCTGCCACTTCTGGCACTACCAGACGCCCACGGCGGAGAACCCGTCGCTGTACACACCGGTCGAAGGCCTGCGCCCGAACCCCTGCCCGCCGCTCGCCTTCATGTGCCCGTGACCCGGCCGGCGCGGGTGCCCGCAGTCATCGCGGGTCGTCCCCCAGCCCCGCGTACTCGACGCCTCCTCCGCAGGGCCTGCCCGACGCCGACAACGACTAGTCGTACTCGGCGTCGGTAGCGTCGTCGTTGTGACAGACACCCCCGCCGACGTCGTCGAAACCACAGGACCACCCCGGCGGTCACCCCGGCGGTGGCGGCGTCTTGCGGTCGTGGCCGCGGTCCTGCTGATCCTGTTCGGCGTGCCCGCCGTCGTGCTGCTCGGCCCTGGCGCACAGTGGCCGACGGCCGTGGTGGCGGCAGGCGCCGCGCTGTTCCTCGCCGCGTTCGTGACACTGCCGGTGGCGATGATGCTGGGCCACGGCCGCAGGCACCGCGACCGGGCTGCCGTCGCGGGAGACGCGCTCCTCGGGGCGGCCTGGGTGCTGTTCGTCTGGTCGATTCTGGGTCAGGTGGCCGAGCTTGTACTCGCGCTCGCCGGTGTCGGGGACCCGCTGCGCTCGCGGGTGGTCGCAGCAGCGGTGGTGGCCGCCACGGCGGCGCTGCTCGCGTGGGGCCACGTCGAGGCGATGCGGGTCCCGCGTCTGCGCCGCGTGGACGTGACGATCAACGGGCTCGCCGCCGGGCTCGACGGCATGCGCGTCGCCGTCGTCACCGATACGCACTACGGCCCCATCAACCGGTCGACGTGGTCGGCGCGAGTGGTGGAGCGCGTCAACGCGATCGGAGCGGACATCGTGTGCCATGTCGGCGACATCGCGGACGGCATCGTCGACGTCCGCGAGGAACAGGCCCGTCCGCTGGCATCGGTACAGGCGACCTCGGCGCGCGTCTACGTCACCGGCAACCACGAGTACTTCAGCGAGGCGCAGGGTTGGCTCGACTACATGGCGGACATCGGGTGGACCGCGTTGCACAACCGGCACATCGTCGTCGAACGTGGCGGCGACCGGCTCGTCATCGCAGGCGTGGACGACGCCACCGCACGAGGGTCGGGTGTGCC
>DATEIG010000451.1:0-2047 GCA_035279185.1 Mycobacterium sp. | reverse complement strand
AGGTACCGCTCGGGCGGTGCGTCTTCGCGCATGTCGATGGCGTAGACCGTGTCGCCGGTGTCGCTGCCGATGACCAGGCAGCCGGGAAGCCAGGGCGATCCCTCGAGCAGGTTCGCCTCGGGCAGCACCTCCGCGCTCCAGAGTGCGATCGGGATGCCGTTGGCGAGGTGTCCGTCCGCCCCGTTCGCGGTGCGCAGGAACGCGACGTAGTCGTCCGGGAGCCGGGTCTCGTAGGTCCGTGCGACGTGCTCGATCAGCCCGGCCAATGCCTCCTGCGAGATAGGCGGATCGTGCTCCAGGCCTGCGAGAACGCCATCCACATCGCCTGCCGTGTCGCTCACCGCGCTTCGAGCCTCCACGGCTGGTCGACCGTTTCGCGCCAGGCCCGCCAGCCGAGCGGCAGCTCGGCGAGCTCGCCGACCGACGGATCGAGCGCGGCGACCTGAGCGGCCGCCACCACCATTGCCGAGTCGGTGTCGTCGGTGTCGCCGTGGCCGTTGAGGGCCTGCCACGCGCCGTCGTCCGCGTCGTGCGTGACGAGCAGGATCGGCCAACCCTCGCGCATCACCTGACGCGTCGTGATCGCGAGCGCGTCTGAACCGAAGTCGCCCATCGCTCGCATACAACTACGACGCCTGGCTCGCGTCGGTTTGGCGCTCGGGGGAATGGGCGCAGCGCCACCGCCTAGCGGCCGCGGAACGCCGCCCAGTCGCACGACAGCTGCCCGCGGGTCGCGCTCGTGCGCCCTCTGATGCAGCGCAATGTGCCGCGGCCGATGGGCACGGTGACCAGCTCGTACTCCGGCTCTCTCACACGCCGCAGCGCGGTGCCGGTGCGCCGCGGTGCACCGCTGCCGCTGATGTGCTTGTCGGTGTCCGGGAGCGCGTCGTGCCGCGACTGTGATCCTGCACTCACGTGCTGTCGCCCCAGTGGTGCCGCCACCGTGTCGCTGGTGTCCCACGGGATCCACGCCGCGACCGCCGCCACCCCCACCGCCGCTGTCGCCCGCCGCATACAGCCCCCCTCGACTGCAAGGAGGTCGCCCACCTCGTGCAGCCACTTCGTGCGCAATGATACGTCGTCCGGGCGCTGAATGGAAGCGCTGCTCGACGACGGACGCTGAACGGGTCTCGAGCGTCGGGCCGTCGACGGGCGCGAATCGGAGTCCACATGACGGCGGTCTGCTTGTCGCCGTTACGACGGATCCAACCGACCTGTGGCGGGAGCTGGTGACGCAATCGGGGGGTTGACCGTGGGCGATCGCCGTTCTAGAGTCGTGCCGCCTGGGGGGGCAATGCCGCATGGGAGGGGACCCGAGCGGCAGACAGAGGAGGCGTCTCGGATGAGACCGAGAGTGCTCGTTGCGGCGTCGATCGCCGCCGTGCTCGCCGTGCCGGTCTTCACGGCGGCACCGGCAGTAGCGGCGACCGCCCACTGCACGGACCACACGACAGCGTTGAAGGTAGAGGCCGGCGCCAGTCCGGCGACCGTCCAGGTCATCGACACCCTGACCGGCGACCCGGTGACGGTGACGATCACGATCACCGGCACCACCTTCACCATCGAGAGCGTGGATCCCAACGTCGTGCTGGCCAATGCGTCGTGGTGCGTCAAGTCCAGCACGAACACGAACAACGGCACCGGCACCAGTGGCGCCAGCACGAGCACCAACAAGAACGGCGTGGTGCAGGCGATCTCCTACGTGGTGATCTACAGCCTCACCAGCGAGGAGCCGCCCGAGCCCTGCAACGTCACCACCCAGTCCGGAGGTCAGGGCGTCACGACCACCATTCATTCTCTAGGAGTGGATGGACCGACCTCGTTCCTGTTCGAGTGGGAGGCGTTCAACCAACCCGATCAGTTCCAGGTCTTCTACGAAGGCGTCGAGATCTTCGACACGGGCCTGGTGGGTGACAACACCGGCGAGGGGACGGGATCGGCAACGGTCAATGTCCCCGCAGGAACGGCGACGACCGTCACCGTCACTGTGACCGGCCCGGAGGCGGGCACGCTCTGGGAGTACAGGGTCAACTGTCCTGCTCCCTGA
>DATEIG010000450.1:0-17723 GCA_035279185.1 Mycobacterium sp. | reverse complement strand
CTGCGCCGGTCCAAGTCGAACGTCGACCGTCTCAAGCTCGTCGGCAAACTGCCCGCGGCTCTGGGCGTCGAGATTCCGGTGAACAGCGAACCGCGCACCGGAATGTCGATGGGCGAGCACGCGGCCGTCACCGCCAAGGAGATGGGCATCAAGCGCACCGACCAGGACGAGCTGGCCGCGGCCAGCCACAACAACATGGCGGCCGCCTACGACCGCGGTTTCTTCGACGACCTGGTCACCCCGTTCCTCGGCGTCTACCGGGACAACAATCTGCGGGCGGATTCGTCAGCGGAGAAGCTGGCCAAGCTCAAGCCGGTGTTCGGCGTGAAGTCCGGCGATGCGACGATGACGGCGGGCAACTCGACGCCGCTGACCGACGGCGCGTCGGTGTCGCTGCTGGCCACCGATGAATGGGCGCAGGCGCACGGACATCCGGTACTGGCGTACTACGTGGACGCCGAGACGGCTGCCGTGGACTACGTCAACGGCCGCGACGGTCTGCTGATGGCGCCGACGTATGCGGTGCCGCGGCTGCTGGCCCGAAACGGGTTGAGCCTGCAGGACTTTGACTTCTACGAGATCCACGAGGCGTTCGCGTCGGTGGTGCTGGCGCACCTGCAGGCCTGGGAGTCGGAGGAGTACTGCAAGGAGCGGCTCGGTCTCGACGCGGCGCTCGGCTCGATCGACCGGTCCAAGCTGAATGTGAACGGCTCGTCGCTGGCGGCCGGCCACCCCTTCGCCGCGACCGGTGGCCGCATCGTCGCCCAGCTGGCCAAGCAGCTCGCCGAGAAGAAGGCCGAAACCGGCAAGCCGGTGCGCGGGCTGATCTCGATCTGCGCCGCCGGTGGCCAGGGCGTCGCCGCAATTCTCGAGGCTTGAGAAGGAATTTCTACGGAGGTGTAACGGCCCCGTGAGGCGGATCGATACACCGGATAGCTCCGTGTTGTCGTCTGACCCCCCGACCCGACGGCAGCACGGGGCGACTACTTCTTGGTCGTCACCGCGCGAAATCCGGCCACGACGGCGTCCGCGTCGATCGGCCGGTTCGGGTCGATCAGCCATTGGACGACGATCCCGTCATAAAGCGCCACGATTGCACTGGCCAGTGCGTCGGTCCGGATCTCGGGCGGCAGCCGGCCCAGCACCGCCGCCCGCAGCCTGTCGTAGATCTCGATCAGCCGGTCCCGGACCAGCGGTGAGCGCTCGACTCGTGGAAGCGTCTCGAAGAACGCCATCGCAGTGGCGCGGTGTGCGGCCAGCGACGCGATGAAGCGCTCCAGTTCTCTCGCGAGATCAGCGGATCCGCCGTCGGGTGCCGAACGCGCCAGTGGGCCGATCCAGCGTTCGGTGGCCTCGACCAGGGCCTCGTCGAGCAGGGCGTCCTTGCCGCCGAAGTGGTATCCGATCGAAGCCAGGTTGGCGCCGGACACGGCCGCTATGTCGCGTGCGGTGGTGGCCGCATAGCCCTTGAGTCGTATGCAGTCGATCGCCGCTTCGAGTATGCGGTCACGCGTGGAGGCCTGCTCTGCGGTCGTCATCCGATTCGACGCTTCAGAAGCGTTTCGACGGGCGTCAGAATGTTGTCGTCGCCGGCGAGCCCGCGGCGGCCGACCTCGGCGATAGCCGTCTCGTGGGCGACCACGAATTCGAAGAATGGCGCCAAATCAGTTCCGCGGAAGTGGTTGTGCAGCCTTCGGAATCGGGGCAGGAACAACGTCGTGGCCGTGGTGAGGCTGTGCATCTGCATCCGGAGCGGCAGAGCCGCCAGGCCCGCGCCGCTGGTGGTGCCCAGCGCTTGGGTTGTTCGACGCCAGGGCGCGAAACGCTCGGCGACAGCGCCTAGGTTCTCGTAGACGGCAGCCCGCGTCTTGACCTCCAGCGCATGCAACGCCTCCCACATGGTTCGGTCGGCGGGCGTCCTCGCTGCGCGTCGAGCGGTCGCAAACGCTTCGACGCCGCCGATCTCGGACACCAGCAAGACCCGAAGATCGCGTTGGACGGACGCGTCCGTCACCAGAGCTCCCGACATGGTGTCGAACTATATATACGTATGTATACATACAGAAGGCTTCCCGCCGCTTTTCTCTCGTTGGGACTGCGGCCATGGCGCGGTTCTGCGAGCAGCGGACGCCGCCAGCGCAGTCTCAATGCCGGCTGCCGGCTACTTCGGCGGGTCCTTCACCGCCTTGATCGGACCCGCCGTCGGCGGCGGCGTGAACAGATTCCCACGGAAGCTGCCGCGGGCGGTCTGCACCGCCACGAGGCCCCAGGTGCACAACAGGCCCGCGTAAGCGATGGCCGCGGCGACCTTGAACGCGGGCAGCCCGGTGTGATTGGCCAGCTGCGTGGTGCCCGTGACGAAGGTGCCGACCGGAAACGTCAGGCTCCACCACGTCAGCGCGAACGGCATGCCGCGCCGCAGCGTGCGGACCGTCAGCTGGGTGGCCAGCGTGATCCACAGCACGGCGAAGCCCCACACCGGTACCCCGAAGAGCACGGCGAAGACGTTCATCCCGCTCGCCAGCTGGGGTCCGACCGCCAGCGCGGCATTCGCGCCGAGCAGACCCGCCGCTGTGATGCCCTGACCGAGTGGGCCGAGCACGATCCACAGGGTCGGTACCCGCGTCGTTCCCGACGTTCCGTACAGCGCGAGCCTGCTCCAGATCATCGTGATGATGATCAGCGCCGCGACCAGTGACAGCCCGAACATCGCGTAGCAGCCGTAGAGCATCGTCGTGCGCCCGGTGCCCGCCGCCATGTGCGGTATCAGCAACGCACCCGTCGCCGCGGACACCATCGGCGGCACCACGGGCATCAACCAGCCGCCGAACGCCGCATCGGGTTCGACGTTGAGCTGGGTGAACATCAGGAATGGAATCGTTGCGGCGGTGAACAGGCCGCCGAGGGTGCCCGTCGTCCACAACACCCACGCCAGGTCGACGGCGACTCGCTCGCCGATGAGGTCCTTGCCGGTCAGCAGCGCGCCCGCGCCGACGGTCATCAGCGCCATCGGTGCGGCGCCGTAGAAGTGGGTCATCTGCGGGTTGCGCGCGTGGCTGCGCGCGACGGTGGGATGGCGCGCCCACTGCACGGTCACCGCGACGACGAGCACCACCAGCAGGGTGGCCGCGACCACCCACACGATGTGCGAGAACCCCCGCAACCCCGGCACGTGCACGGGCAGTGTGACGCCAGCGGTGGCGACGATCCCGGTGCCCATGACCGACGCGAACCAATTCGGCCCGAAGTTCTGCAGCCGCGCCAGTTCGGTCGTCATGGCTGCCCATCGTGTCACGGCCGTGCTTCGATGGATCGCATGCGAATGAGCCTGAACCTCGTCAGCGCCATCGGCGGCGCACCGATCGACTCCCTGGTGAGCGCGTTGGCGAAAGCGCGCGACGAGGGTTTCCGTCGGGTCTGGATGGCGCAGATGCCCTATGACGGCGACCTGGTGACGGCACTCGCGGTCGCCATGCACGAGGTCGACGGAATCGAAGTCGGGTCCGCGGTGCTGCCGATCCAGAATCAGCATCCGATGCAGATGGCGCAGCGCGCGCTGACGCTCAACTCGATCGCCGGCGGCCGCTTCATTCTCGGGCTCGGCCTGACGCATCAGGCGGTCACCGAGGGGATGTGGGGGATCCCGTACGACAAGCCGGTGCGGCGGATGCGCGAGTACCTCGACGCGCTCGACCCGCTGCTCGCCGGTGAGGCGGTCAACGTCGTCGGCGAGACGGTCACGGCCCGCGGCGCCCTTCAGATCCCGGGCGCGCCGACGCCGGAGGTGTATCTCGCCGCGCTCGGGCCGCAGATGCTGAAACTGTGCGGACGCCGCACGGCGGGGACGCTGACGTGGATGTGCGGACCCAAGACGCTCGGCGACCACATCGGGCCGACGTTGCGCGAGGCGGCTGCGGAGGCGGGTCGTCCCGACGGCGCGGTGCGGGTGGTGGCGGGCCTGCCGGTCAGCGTGACCGACGATGTCGACGGCGCGCGGGCACAGGCCGCCGAGCAGTTCGGGATGTACGGATCGCTGCCGTCCTACCGGGCGATGCTGGACCGTGAGGGGTACGCCGAGCCTGCAGATGCGGCGATCATCGGCGACGAGAAGACGGTGTCCGACAGGCTCGAGGAACTCCGCGCGGCAGGGGTCGACGAGTTCTCCGCCGTCGTCTTCGACACATCCCCTGACGTGCGCGAACGCACTCGCGCGCTGCTGCTGTCGCTGGACTCCTGAACGTCGGGAATTGCCTCTGGTGTGATGGTTCTCACAGGCGTACAGTCGAGCGCACGACGGGTTCGGGAGTGACTGATCCGAAGAGTCGGCAAGAGGTGAAAGCCGACCGCGCGAGACTAATGTGACGCACCTCGAGTGTCCTCCCGAACCCGCCCTTATTGTTTCTGGGCCAGGTACGCCAGAATCCCTGCGGTTATCGCGTCGGCGTAGTGCTGCCGCCCTTCTGGTGTCTCCATCGCCGCCGCCTCGTCGGGATTACGCATGTTGCCGACCTCCACGAGCACGGCCGGATAGTCGGCGAGGTTGAGTCCGGCGAGATCGGCGCGACCGTACAGCCCGCCTGAGCCCAGATACGTCGACGGCTGCAGCCCCGCGGTCACCAGCGAGTCGCGCATGACCGTCGCCAACCGCACCGACGCCCCGCTCTGCGAATCGTTGAGCGGGGGAGCCGAGTAGTTCACGTGGAAGCCGTGCCCCGAGACCGGTCCACCGTCGGCATGGATGCTCACATCGGCATCGGGTCGCATGGCGTTCGCCGCGGCCGCCCGCTGATCTACACACGGCCCGACCGAACTGTCATCGGGTCTCGACATCTGGACGCGAACGCCTTTCTGGTCCAACGCAGTTCGCACGCGTATCGCGACATCCCAGTTGAAGGCGTGTTCGGGGTAGCCGTCGGCCGTCGAGGCGCCTGTGGTTTGGCATTCCTTGGTGCCGCCGCGGCCGTCGGGCACCTGATCGTCGATCGACGCGTCGTTGGCGCCGTTGTGACCGGGGTCGAGGAACACCGACATCCCGTCGATCGACGCGTGCGCGGCCGCCGGGCTCAGCAGCGATGTCAGCACGACGACAGCGGCGCACGCCGCCGCGCTTCGGAGAGTCACCACAGGAAGACTCTCGCACTCTTCCCGCCGGTGCAGGTGATCCAGTTGTCGCCGGTGTACTGCTGGCAGTGCATGAGGAAGTCCGAGCCGTCGCATTCGGCGCCGGGCACGCTCGCGCAGTCGACGGCGCCGGGCGCGGACACCGCCCTCGGCAGTGGGCTGGCATTGCCGTACTGGTCCCAGTACGCCCGCAGCACGCTGTCGGTGAAGAAGCACGACGTCTCAGGGGTGCCACGCCCTGCATGCGATCCGAACCCGTCCTGTGTCGGCAGCGTGAAACCCTCGTCGCACGTCTGGTGCAGCTTGCTCTGGTCCGCGCCGGACACGATGGGCGCGTCGGTGACCGCTTCCGGAGCCGAACCTCCCTGCCGCACAATCCAAATGAGAACTCCGAGTGCCCCGAGCGCCAGCACCGACGCCGCCAGCGCGATCGTCGGCCACACCCGACTCCTGGTCTTGGTCGGCGTCATCACCGCCGGCACGGTGGTGACGGCGGTGGGCTCGCCGCTGCCGAGTGCGCGGGTCGCCGCGCGCCCGAGTCCGCCCGCCGTGCCGTACCGGTCGTCGGGATCCTTGGCCATCCCGCGGGCGATGACGTCGTCGAAGGCGACGGGCACCCGGGGGTTGGTTTCGCTGGGCCGCGGCGGCGGCAGCGTGACGTGTGCGGCGACCAGCTGTTCCAAACCGTCTCCGGCGAAGGGCATTTCACCGGTCAGCGATTCGAAGAGGACCCCGGCCAGAGCGTAGACGTCGACGGCAGGCGTCGCCGCGCCGTCGGTGAACCGTTCGGGTGCCATGTAGTTGAGCGTGCCGATCTTGGTGCCCGGAGAGGTCAGCCGGCTGTCGCCGGCGGTCTCGGCGATCCCGAAGTCGACGAGGTAGGCGAAGTCGGTCGGGGTCACGATGATGTTCTGCGGCTTGACGTCTCGGTGCACCAGACCCGCCTGGTGTGCGGCATCGAGCGCGTCGCCGATCTGGCCGATGATGTTCGCCGCACGGGCAGGAGGAAGCGGACCCGCCGCGAGCAGCTCGGCCAGCGTCTGACCCGCCACCAGGCGCATGTCGATGTAGAGGTGGCCGTCGATCTCACCCCAGTCGTGAATGGGGATGACGTGCGGTTCCTGCAATACCGCGGCGGCGCGCGATTCGCGTTGGAACCGTGTGCGGAAGCTTTCGTCGTGGGAGTACTCGTCGGCCAGGATCTTCAGCGCGACCGTGCGCTCTTTGTCGGTGTCGTACGCCTCGTAGACCTCGCCCATCCCGCCCTTGCCGATCAGACGCGAGATGGCGTACCTGCCGAACGTCGTTCCGACGCGCGAATCCACGAAGGCAGTATCGCGTCCCTAGGCCATGAGCGGAGCCAGTTCGCTGCGGGGTATCGAGAGTTGCCGCGGCCCGGTGTTGTCGGCGGCGGACAGTTGACCTTCGCCGAAGAAGAAGATCACGGCGTCGTCGGTGAGCGCGAAGTTTCTGAAGTCCGACTGCAGAAGGGAGTTCGTGGGGCGGTCGTACATCCGGGTCACTCTCGGACCGAGCGCCGACACCAGGTCGGCGTCCGGCCGAAACAGAGAGTCCACCGTGATCGGTCGATGCGTGGCCAGGTCGTAGGTGAAAGCGCTGTACAGCGTCTGCGGGTGGGCCTCATGGGCGGCACCGGTGTCGTGCTGAATCGTGAGCACGAGGCTCGTGGTCGCCGGGTGCGCTGATCGATACGTCGTTCCCTCGACGTGGTAGGTGTACTGACGCGGCGGCCCGTCATGGCCGTGCCTGACGATCCAGTCGAGGAAATACCCGCGGTCGGCGTTCACGAAATTCGACACGGTCTCGAGGTCGGGATAGTCGGTCGGGTAGCTGATATCGATTGCGTACGCGGTGGTTTCGCTGTGATCGTGGTGGATGTCGGCGGCGGCGTGACCGTCGACCGGGTGGACCTGGAGATCGCAGACGTCCATGTCGACACCGACCGCGACCGCATTCGTGGTGTCCGGTGCCGTGACCAGGAGTTGGGTGTAGGCGGGGCATGTGCGCTGTGGGTCGCTTGCGTCGGCGGCGACACCTTCGACGACCGCGCTGGCGGGGGAGTCGGCCGTCACGACGACCGTGGGCGCCGAGTCACGAAGCCCGCCCATGAAGCCCGACATCGTGCGGCCGGCGTGGATGAGCGGACCACCGACACCAGAGTCGACGCCGGGGTAGCCGGTCAGTGTGCACTCGTGCGCACCGGGCGCGAGGCTGAAGCGAAGCAGTGCCCGGCGGTGACCGGAGGCCGCTTGTTCGCCGCCGTTGGTGACGCGGACCTGACCGTCCGTGCACGGCGACGCCGGGTGTGCGGACGCCGTGGCGGGCGTGGCGGCGATCGCGGCGGCGCACGCGACGACGGTCGACGCGATGAGCAGTAGTGGCGAGATCTTCATGCCGCACAGGCTGCCCGCGCGGTCTTGGCGGATTCTTGGCGTGTCACAACGCAAAAGGCCCCCGGGTGTCGTCCCGGGGGCCTCTTGGTTCGAAGCGGCGAAAGAAGGCTTAGAACGCCGCCTCGTCCAGTTCCATGATGTCGTTGTCGAGGTTCTCGACCACGGCGCGCGTGCTGGTCAGCAGCGGCAGCATGTTCTTGGCGAAGAACGATGCGACCGCGACCTTGCCCTCGTAGAAGGCCTTGTCGTCGCCGGCGCCCGCGTCGAGTGCCTCGATGGCGACAGCCGCCTGCTTGGCCAGCAGCCAGCCGATGACGAGGTCGCCGACGCTCATCAGGAAGCGCACGGAGCCGAGGCCGACCTTGTAGAGGCTCTCGGGGTTCTCCTGCGCGGCCATCAGGTAGCCGGTCAGCGAGGCGGCCATCGCCTGCACGTCCTCCAGCGCGTTCGCCAGCAGCGCCCGCTCGGCCTTCAGGCGGCCGTTGCCGGACTCGTTGCGGACGAACTGCTCGATCTGGCCCGCCACGTGAGCCAGCGCCACACCCTTGTCGCGAACGATCTTGCGGAAGAAGAAGTCCTGCGCCTGGATGGCCGTGGTGCCCTCGTACAGCGAGTCGATCTTGGCGTCACGGATGTACTGCTCGATCGGATAGTCCTGCAGGAAGCCGGAGCCGCCGAAGGTCTGCAGGCTCTCGGTCAGCTTGGCGTACGCCTGCTCCGAGCCGACACCCTTGACGATCGGCAGCATCAGGTCGTTGACCTTGACCGCCAGCTCGGGGTCGACGTCGTGCAGTGTCTTGGCGACCGCGGCGTCCTGATAGGTCGACGTGAACAGATACAGCGCGCGCAGACCCTCGGCATAGGCCTTCTGGGTCATTAGGCTGCGACGGACGTCGGGGTGGTGCGTGATGGTCACACGCGGTGCCGTCTTGTCCGTCATCTGAGTCATGTCGGCACCCTGCACGCGGTCCTTCGCGTACGCGAGCGCATTCAGGTAACCGGTCGACAGCGTGGCGATAGCCTTGGTGCCCACCATCATTCGTGCCTGCTCGATCACGTCGAACATCTGCGCGATGCCCTCGTGGGTCTCGCCGACCAGCCAGCCCTTGGCGGGCTTGTCATGCTGGCCCAGCGACAGCTCGCACGTCGCGGAGACCTTCAGGCCCATCTTGTGCTCGACGTTGGTGACATAGACGCCGTTGCGCTCGCCGATCTCGCCGGTCTCGAAGTCGAACAGGAACTTCGGCACGAAGAACAGCGACAGGCCCTTGGTGCCGGGGCCTGCGCCCTCGGGGCGGGCCAGCACCAGGTGGAAGATGTTCTCGAACAGATCGCCGGAGTCACCCGAGGTGATGAACCGCTTCACACCGTCGATGTGCCAGGAGCCGTCCTCCTGCTGGACGGCTTTGGTGCGGCCTGCGCCGACGTCGGAGCCCGCGTCGGGCTCGGTCAGCACCATCGTGGAGCCCCATCCGCGTTCCGCGGCGATGACGGCCCACTTCTTCTGCTCCTCGGTGCCGAGGTTGTAGAGGATGTTGGCGAAGCCTGCGCCGCCGCCGTACATCCACACCGCCGGATTGGCGCCGAGGATGTGCTCGTGCAGTGCCCACATGAGCGCCTTGGGCGCGGGTACACCGCCGAGTTCCTCGTCGAGGCCGACGCGGTCCCAGCCACCGTCGAGCATCGCGCGAACCGACTTCTTGAACGGCTCGGGCAGCGTCACGGTGTGGGTCTTGGGGTCGAAAGTCGGGGGGTTGCGGTCGCTGTCGGCGAACGACTCTGCGATCGGGCCCTCGGACAGCCGGGCGATCTCGCCGAGCATGTCCTTGGCGGTGTCGGCGTCGAGGTCGGCGTACTCACCCTCACCGAGCGCCTTGTCGAGGCCGAAGACCTCGAAAAGATTGAATACCTGGTCACGAACGTTGCTCTTGTAGTGGCTCACGTTTCCTCCTCGTCGAGAATGCCACCGTCGGTTGGGTACTTTTGGCTAAGTTACCCACCAGTAACTGCGGCCGACTATACCGCCCGGTAACTTCAACGCAAAGCCGGCGCGAGCAATTTCCATGGGCTAAGTAACCAGATGGTTGGTTGGGCCCCCTTTGACCGGCGAAAACCAGCTCTGACGTGGCGTTTGACCAAGATGTGATACCTGCCACAGCGTCGTCACACGCACCACTAAGGTGATCGTATGCAACAGCGTGTAGCGGTCTGGGGAACGGGCAACATGGGGTCGACGGCGATCCGGTCGGCGCTCGCATTTCCGGGGTTGGGGCTCTCCGGAATCATCACCTCCTCGGACACGAAGAACGGCATGGACGCCGCCGAGTTCGTCGGCCTCGACAGCCCCACCGGGGTGACGGCGACGACGGATGTCGACGCCGCGCTCGCCGAGTGCGACGCCGTCGCCTACATGGCGTCGGGCGACATCCGGCCCGACGAAGCCGTCGGCGACATCGAGCGCTGCCTGCGGGCGGGCAAGCACGTCGTCACGCCGTCGCTGTACTCCCTCTACGACCCGCGCTCCGCACCGCCCGAGTGGGTCGAGCGCCTGACCGCGGCCGCCGAAGAGGGCGGTTCGACGCTCCTCGTCAGCGGTGTCGACCCCGGTTGGGGCAACGACGCCCTGGCGGTGACGGCGGCGAGCCTGTGCACCCGCATCCGCACCATCACCTGTCAGGAGATCTTCGACTACTCGACCTACAACCAGCCGTTCGCGGTGAAGGTGTCCTGCGGATTCGGCGGTTCGATGGACGAGACGCCGATGATGCTGCTGCCGACGATCCCGACGATGGTGTGGGGCGGGAACATCCGGCTGATCGGCCGCGGCCTCGGCATCGAGATCGACGAGATCACCGAAGAGGTCGAGCGGCTGCCGCTCGAAGAAACCGTCGAGACCGTGATGGGTCCGTTCGAGAAGGGCACGCAAGGGGCGTTCTGGCTCAAGGTGATCGGGTGGTCCGATGGCAAGCAGCGGGTCGTCATCGACCACATCACGCGGATCCACGCCTCGTGCGCGCCGGACTGGCCGTATCCCGACGAGGGCGTCGGCGACCACCGTGTCATCGTCGACGGCGATCCCGCGCTGACCATCACGACGCGCGCCGACGTACCCGGCGGCACCCGCGCCGACGGCGGCAACACCACTGCGGCCAACCGGCTGCTCGGTGCCCTCAACTGGCTCGTCGAGCAGAAGCCCGGCGTCTACGACGGGCTGCAGGTGCCGCTGCGGTCCGCGCTACCGGCCGAGGCGGAAGCCGCGCGCTGGAGCGACTAGGTCTGCTCGGTCTTCGCGGCTGCAGGCGCTTCTGCGGGCTCGGCGTCGGGCAGCTGGCCGACCAGATACTCGGCGAGCCCGCCGATGGTCGGGTAGTCGAACACCGCGGTCGCGTTGATCGTGAACTTGCCGCCGAACTGGCTGTGCAGCCGGTTCCGCAGTTCGATCGCCATGAGTGAATCGGTGCCCAGGTCCAGGAACCGGCTGGACGCCGCAGGCGGTTGCGCCAGCCGCAGGAAGTTCTGCACCTCACGCGCAAGGAACTCGGTGACGAAGCCGGCCCGCTGCGGCACCGGTACGTCCATCAGTTGCTTGAGCAACTCGCTGTCGCCGGTCACCTCGCCGCCGGCACTCGGCAGCACGAGGTCGAGGATCGGCGGCCGGGAACTGCCGAGCACCTTCGCCGCCCGCTGCCAGTTGGCCTTGATGACGGTGGCCTGTCCAGTCCCGTTGGCGACCACCTCGGCAAGCGCGCCGAGCGCGGCCGTCGGGTCCAGCGGAACCAGGCCCTGGGCGCCGATGTTGGCGGTCGCCGCCTCCGATGAGGCCATCCCGCCCTGCGCCCACGGACCGAAGTTGATCCCCGTGGCCGGCAGCCCCTTGGACCTCCTCTGCGCAACCAGTCCATCCAGCAGCGCATTCGCGGTCGCGTAGTTGGCCTGCCCGGGCGAGCCGAACAAGCTGGACACCGACGAGGACACGATGAAGAAGTCCAGATCGTCGTCCTGTGTCATGCGGTTCAGGTGCTGCGCGCCGAAAGCCTTGGGCGCCAAAGCGGTTCGGAACCGTTCCAGGCTCTGCTGCGACAGCAGCGCGTCGTCGAGCACGCCCGCCAGATGCACCACCCCGGCCAGTGGAGGAAGCTCAGCGCGGATCCGCTCCAGCAGGGCCGCGACATCGGACTCGACGCCGACGTCGGCTCCGAACACATGAACCCGGCAGCTGTACCGCTCGGTGATCTCGTCGATTGTGTTCTGCGCGTCGTCATCCGGTGATCGGCGGCTGGTCAGCACGATGTCGCAGGCACCGCGCTGGGCGAGGTACGCCGCGGTGTGCAGGCCGATCGCGCCGAGCCCGCCGGTGATCAGGTAGGTCCGATCGCCGCGCGGCTGCAGCGGGGTCGGGATCTGGACGACGATCTTGCCGATGTGCCTGGCCTGCTGCATACGTCGGAACGCCGCCCTCGCCTCGGTCAACGGGTAGACCTCGGCGGGCAGCGGCTTCCACTCGCTCTTGCCGAGGCCCTCCGACACCTCGGTCAGCAGACCGCGAATGCGATCGGGCTCGGAGAACATCACGGTGTCGAGGGCGACGATCTCGTAGGCGATGTCGGGGCGCACCTCCGTCATCTGCTCAGGAGTCCAGATGTCGCGCTTGGCGATCTCGGCGAACCGGCCGCCCTGCGCGGTGGCCCGCACGGTCGCCTCCAAGAAGCCCTCGCTGGTGAGGCTGTTGAGCACGACGTCGACGCCGGCGCCGTCGGTGTCCGCGAGTATCTGGTCGGCGAAATCGGTTGTCCGCGAGTCGTAGACGTGTTTCACACCGAGCTTGCGCACGGTCGACCGCTTGAAGGTGCTCGCTGTCGCGTACACCTCGGCGCCGTGCTGCTGCGCCATCTGGATGGCGGCCAGCCCGACGCCGCCGCTGGCGGCGTGGATGAGCACCTTGTCGCCGGGGTTCAGCTGCGCCCAGTCGAACGCGAGCCGAACCGTCAGCGCCGCGGCGGGAATGGTCGCGGCCTCGACCGCGCTGATCCCGTCCGGGATCGGCGCCAGGAACTGCGCAGGCACGTTGAACCGGCTGGCGAAGGCGCCCTGCATCGAGCCGTACACCCGCTGGCCGATCTCGAGCCCGGTGACGCCCTCACCCAATTGCGTGACGGTGCCCGCGAAGTCGCCTCCGACCGGTCCGGGGTCGCCGGGATAGAGGCCGAGGACGTTGAGGACGTCGCGGAAGTTGAGGCCCGCGGCCTCGACCGCGACCTGGACATAGCCCTCGTCCGGCGGCGGCACGTCCTTCTCGATCAGGCGCAGGTTGTCGATCGCCCCGCGTTCGGTGGGCTCGAGTGCGTAGTCGCCGTCCCTCGGCACCGTGAGGTGGCCGCTGCGGGCCCACGGCAACAGCCGGGACGCCAGCAGCTTGCCCTGTCGCACAGCGAGTTCCGGCTCGTCGACCGGGGTGGCGAGCAGACCGGCGACCGCGACGGCAGCCTCGGGTGAGCCGTCGATGTCGACCAGCTTGGCGCGCAGTGCCGGTTCCTCGTTGATCGTGGTCCGCCCGAAGCCCCACAGGGCGGCCTGCACCGGGTCCACCGGTTCACCGGACTCGCACGCGACCGCGCGCTCGGTGACGATCCACAGTCCGCCCGGCAGTTTCACCTCACCGCCCTGCGCGGTGTGCACGGCGCTGAGCAGGTTGGCGATCTCGTCCTCGAGTCGTGCGGCGGCCTCCGCGCTGGTTTCGTCGCCGTGTGGCGCGGCGCTGCGCCATACGACACCGGAGAACGGCAGCCCGCGCTCGGCCGCCTCGACCAGTACCCGGCCCAGGGGCTCGGAATCCGTTGTCCTGTCGAACGGGATGCACCCCGGGACCACGGCGGCCAGTTCGTCGAAACCGCCGACCAGCCAGGTGCCGTTCGCACTCCCGACGTCGTCGGCGGCCGGTGGCGCCGGAACCTCGTGCCAGCCGACGGTGTAGAGCAGCCGGGAGGTATCGCCACCGAGTCCGCGCAACAGCGCTTCACGCGGTGCACGTTTGACCGTGAACTCACGGATGCCGCCGAGAAGGCGGCCGTCCCTGCTGACGAAGTCGAGGTCGAACACCTGCGTCTCGGCGTCGAGATCGCTTCTGTGCCAGCGCGCCCGGCAGTAGAACCGGCGGGGCATCTTCTCCCGCAGGAACACCTGGCCGTACCGCAGCGGCAGATACAGGTCGTCGACACCCTGTTCGGCCGCCAGCAGGGCGGGGAACGCCGGAAAGGCGACGCCGGTGCACAGGTCCATCAGGACGGGGTGCATCGGTTCTGTGCCAAGGTTCTCGGTGAGCTCCTCGCCGACGGTGATATCGCCGATCGCCTCACCTTCGCTGAGCCACAACGACTTCAGCGACCCGGACCAGTTCGGTCCCCACGCCAGTTCCATGTCCGCGAACGTGTCGAACAGGTCCTGCGGACGCATGCGCTCCATCCGCTCGATCGCCGCGTCGACGGGATCGTCCTCGTCGGGTGCCTGCTCGTCGTCCGCACCGGTGACGACGGTGCCTTCGGCGTTCAGCGACCAATCGGCGTCGCGCTCGCCGTACGGGCGGCTGTGTACCTGGAACCGCAGCTCGCCGTCGCCGTCGAGCGGATGCAGTGTCAGCTGCACTTCACGGGAAGCCTTCTCCGGCAGAATGATCGGCTCGTAGAAGAACACGTCCCTCACCCGCGCCGGGGTGCCGACGGCGGCCAGCGTCATCGCGGCGTACGTCGCCCCCGGCACCACAACGGTGCCGTAGATGACGTGGTCGGAGAGCCACGGCTGCGACTTCACCGACAACCTGCTGGTGTAGACCGAGTCGCCGGACGCGAGATCCTTGGCGTTGCCGAGGATTCCCGACACCGCAGGACCGTCGACGGTGATGCCCGACGTCTTGGGCCAGAACCGCCTGCGCTGGAACGGGTAGGTGGGCAGTTCGACCCTGCGGCGCGGTCCGCGGTGCAGCGCGGGGAAATCGGGCCGGTGCCCGCCGACATAGGCCGCGGCGAGCGCGTCGGCGATCTGCCGACGATCGGCCACGCCCTTGCGCAGCGAGACGATCGCGCGGGGTGCGGCCAGATGCTCCGGCCAGACCTGCACCGCGGCCCCGGTCAGCACCGGCTGTGGGCCGATCTCCATCAGCACCGTGCATCCCAGTGCCGCGACCGTGCGCACACTCTCGGCGAACTGCACCGGTTGGCGGGAGTGCCGACGCCAGTACTGGGCATCGAGCGGCGTCTGCGTCGTCAGGACCGCGCCGGTGCGGTTGCAGACCAGCGGCAGCGTCGGTGCCGAATAGGTCAATTGTGCTGCGTAGGATTCGAATTCGTCGAGCACCGGCTCCAGCAGTTCGGAGTGGAACGCGTGGCTGGTTTCCAGCCAGGTGCAGCGGATCGCCTCGTCCTCGAGGGCCGCGACGATCTTCTCCAGGTCCTCACCCGGACCCGACAGCACCGTGTTCGGTCCGTTGTAGGCGCCGACCGACACGCGGGGGAACTCGCTCGCGGCCTGCTCGACCTGTTTCGCGTCGGCGAACACCGCGACCATCCGGCCACCGTCGGGCAGGCTGCCGAACATCCGGCCGCGCTGTGCCATCAACCGCGCACCGTCTTCGAGGCTGACCACGCCCGCCACGCAGGCCGCGGCGTACTGGCCGACACTGTGCCCGAGTACGACGTCGGGTTCGATGCCCCACGACTGCCAGAGTCGGGCCAGCCCCATCTCGACGGCGAAGAGCGCGGGCTGGGCAAAGGACGTGTGGCGCAACGACTGTGCGTCATCCTTGTCGGTGGCGAACACCACGTCGAGCAGCGGGCGGGTCACGAGGTCGGAGACCGCCGCCGCGCACTGGTCGACTGTCTCGGCGAAAACCGGTTCGGCGTCGTACAACTCGCGGGCCATGCCGGGGTACTGGCTGCCCTGGCCCGTGAACAACCACGCGGTCGTCGGCCGGTCGGTGCACTCGCCACGAACGACGCCCGGTCGCACCCGGTTGGCCGCCAACTCGGTCAGGCCGTCGCGAGCGGCCTGGGTCGAGTCCACCACGAGGGCGGCGCGGTGCTCGAAGTGCGAGCGGCCGGTTCCCGCGGTGAGGCACACGTCTGCGAGGTCGGCGTCGGGGTGCGCAGCCAGCCACGACGAGTACCGGCCTGCGAGTTCGACCAGCGCCTCCGGTGAGCGCGCCGACAGCGCCAGCACGTTGACCGGCTGCTCATCGGCGTCCGGCTCGGGCGCGGCCTGCGCAGGCGGCGCCTCCTCGATGAGCACGTGGGCGTTGGTGCCGGTGAACCCGAAGGAGCTGACGCCTGCGCGCCGTGGCCTGCCGTTGGTATGCCACGGGGTCGCCTTGTCGACGACCTTCACCGGCAGGGAGTCCCACGGGATGTGTGGCGACGGGTTGTCGAAGTGCAGGCTCTGCGGCAGCACCTCGTTCTGCAAAGACAGCACGACCTTGATGAGACCGGCTGCGCCCGAGGCGGATTCGAGATGGCCGATGTTGGTCTTCACCGATCCCATCAGCAGCGGATGGTCCGCGTCGCGTGACGGGCCGTAAGCGGCCGCGGCCGCCTGTACCTCGATCGGGTCACCCAGCGGGGTTCCGGTGCCGTGCGCCTCGAGGTAGTCGACGTCACCGCCGGACAGACCGGCGCGGGCCAGCACGGTCCCGATGAGCCGCTGCTGCGCGCCGCCGTTGGGCACGGTCAGGCCGCTGGACGCACCGTCCTGGTTGACCGCGCTGCTCGAGATGACGGCCTGCACCGTGTCACCGTCACGCACCGCGTCGCTCAGCCTCTTGAGCACCAGCATGCCGCAGCCCTCGCTGCGCACGTAGCCGTCGGCGGACGCGTCGAAGGTCTTGCACCGCCCGACGGGCGACAGCATCCGCGCCCGCGACGCGGCGACCACCGTCACCGGGCTCAGCAGAACGTTCACCCCACCGGCGAGTGCCATGTCGCAGTCGCCGGCGTGCAGGGCCTGGCACGCCTGGTGGACGGCCACCAAGGCCGAGCTGCACGCGGTGTCGACGGCCATCGCCGGACCTTCGAGGCCCAGCGCGAAGGCGACCCGGCCGGAGATCGCGTTGAGCGCATTGCCGGTGATGAAATACGGCTCGATCTTGTCGATCGATTCCGACGACAGCAGGTGTGCGTACTCGTTGGCGGCGACGCCCGCGAAGATGCCGGTCCTGCTGCCGCGCAGCGTGGCGGGCGCGTATCCCGCCCTTTCGAGGCCTTCCCACACGGTTTCGAGCATCAGCCGCTGCTGCGGTTCGATCCAGAGCGCCTCACGCGGCGAGATGCCGAAGAACTCGGGATCGAAACCGTCTATGCCGTCGAGGAATCCGCCGAAGCGGGTGTAGGTCTTGCCCGGCGTCTCCGGATCGGGGTCGTAGAACTCGTCGATGTCGAACCGGTCCTCGGGGATCTCGCGGATCGCGTCGACGCCGCCTGCGAGCACGTCCCAGAACGCCTCGGGGTCGGGTGCGCCGGGGAAGCGGCACGACACCGCGATGACCGCGATGGGCTCGTCGGTGCGCGTCACCGATGCCACCTGCGGAGCGGTCTTGGGCTGCTCGGTGAGCCCGAGGACGTCGCCGAGCAGGTATTCGGCCACATCGATCAGCCGCGGGTAGTCCATCAACAGGGTGATGGGAATCTCACGCCCCACGCCCTGCTCGATTCGGCGCCGCAGTTCCACTGCCATCAACGAGTCCATGCCGAGGTCGAAGAACCCCGCGTCCTCGCGGATCTCCGCGGTGTCAACCCGGGTCACCTCGGCGACCGCGTTGCGCAGGTAATCGGTCAGCAGTTTCTTGCGTTGCTGCACAGGCGCATTCGTGAGCTGCTCGACAAGGGCGGTCTTGCCGGAGGTCGTCACCGCGGGAACCGTCTCGGGCACCTCGCGCTCCAACTCCGTGAGGAACGCCCTGCGGCCCGCCTGCTGGTAGAGCGGCAGGAAGCGAGCCCAATCGATCCTGGCCACCACGCCCTGCGCAACCGAAGCCGCGGCGACGTCGTCCAGACCGGCGAGTGCGTCGGCGGGCGACAACGTCGCGACCCCGCGTCGACCCAGCAGCGCGCGGGACTCCGCGTCGGCCATCCCCGCCGACCAGGGGCCGAAGTTCACGCTGATCCCGGTGACACCGTTGTCACGAAGGCGGGTGGCCAGCCCGTCGAG
>DATEIG010000449.1:0-10639 GCA_035279185.1 Mycobacterium sp. | reverse complement strand
TCGACCCGGTCGATCAAATTCCTGAAGGCCGCCGCCGGATACACCGACGCACCCGCGGCACGCACTCTATCGGCAAGCGTGCCATCCGAGGTCACGACCGTCAGATCGGCCGGGTTGTCGCTGGCCGTGACGAGCCGAACGATCTCGTCGTCGGCCGAGTTGGCGGCGGCGCGCGGTGCGTGCGCGATCGCGATCACCGACGATTCGATGGGCGGCGACGGCGGCCGCTCGAACACCACGGTCACGTGCCGGTCCGCAGCGGCCCACCGCTCCAGTCGGTCGACCAGGGCCGCCATCGCCGCTCGGCGGTCTTTCCACCAGCCGTCCGGCTTGCTGCCGATGACATTCATCGCGTCGACGATCCAGTGCTGGGTCAACGGCCGGCCAACCGGTCGGCGAGCTGCTCACAGGTGAGCGTCCAGCCGCCGTCGAAGCTCTGGAACTCCTCCGGCGGGAGCAGGGAGTGCTCGATCGACATCAGCGTCTCGTCGTCGCCGACCGCCTCGAAGACGACGTTGACGATGCTCTCGGTTGTCGGGTCGGGCCAGTTCGAATTCGACCACGTGAATCGCAACAGACGCGGACGGTCGATGGTCAGGAACTGACCGGTGATCAGCACCCGGGTGCCCTCGTCGTCGATGTCGAGGCGCATCGTTCCGCCGACACGCGGTTCGACGGAGACATCGAGAACCTGGACGGGACGCGGACACATCCAGTCCTGCAGCGACTCTCGGTCCAGCCACTCGTTGAAGACCACGTCCGGCGTCGCGGGCATGACGCGACGAACGCGCACCGTCGCCGTCTCGGTCACCGGCGTTTTCCCTTCTTGCGCAAGCGTTCCGCGAGGGCGTCGGCGCGGGTTGCCCAGAACTCCGACTGCTCGTTGATCCACCGTTGAGCCAGCGTCAATCCGTCGGGTTGCAGCGACAGCCAATGCTCACGCCCGCGCACCTCGCGTCGCACCAAGCCGGCCGTCTCGAGCACGCCGATGTGACGTGACACTCCCGCGAAGGTCATGGGAAGCGGTGCGGCAAGGTCGGAGATGCGGGCGTCGCCCTCCCTCAACGTCTCCAACAGCCATCGACGGGTCGGATCGGCGAGCGCGCCGTACGCGCGATCCAAGACCTGATCTTCAACCATTCTGTTGACTATAGCGACAGACCGTGCTGTGCTGGAAGCAAGTTGTTCAACTGAAATGTTGAACGTTGTGAGGATGGGATGACGGGAGATCGCATGAGGACGCCTCCGGTTGTGTCGGTGCAGGAGTGGGAGGCTGCGCGGCGGGAGATGCTGGTCAAGGAGAAGGAACACACGAGGGCGCGCGACGCGCTCGCAGCGCAGCGTCGGCGGATGCCGTGGCTGGCGGTCGAGAAGACCTATCGGTTCGACGGGCCCGACGGCCCGGTCAGCCTGCTCGACCTGTTCCACGGGCGACGCCAATTGATCGTCTACCGAGCGTTTTTCGACCCCGGCGTGCACGGGTGGCCCGAGCACGGATGCACCGGCTGTTCGCTGATGGCCGATCACGTCGGCAACCTCGGTCACCTCAACGCCCGCGACACGACGCTGGTCTACGTCTCCCGCGGCTCCCAGGAAGATCTGGCCCGCATCAAGGCGCGCATGGGCTGGAAGCACCCGTGGTACACCATCGTGCCCGGCCCGGACGGCGCGTTCGACACCGACTTCGGCGTCGAGGAGTGGCACGGCACCAACGCGTTCATCCGGGACGGCGACCGCGTCTTCCGCACCTACTTCATCGACAACCGCGGCGACGAGGTGTTCGACAACACCTTCCACTTCCTGGACATGACGGCGCTCGGCCGGCAGGAGACGTGGGAGGACTCCCCGGAGGGCTACCCGCAGACCAAACCGTACGAATGGTGGCGCTGGAACGACGAATACACCGACAGCGACTCGTCTCCGAAGCCGTGACCGCAATGTCGACGGCACTGCGGAAAGCGGATCCGCTCACGATCGCGCGGTTCTACCGGGACGCCGAGCGGCGCATCACGTCCTTGGTCGAGGGTCTCGACGAAGCAGGCCAACAGACCTCGGTCGCGGCCTGCCCCGGGTGGTCGGTCCGCGACGTGGTGGCGCATGTGACGGCGGTGGCCGACGAGTGGGGCCGCGGTGTTCTGACGGGACCGCCGACCGATGAGCAGACGGCGGCACAGGTCGCCCGATTCGACGGGCAGCGCCTGGCGGACATCATTGCGGCGTGGCGCGACGCCACCGCGCGCCTGTGCCGTCTGGCCGAAGACTCAGGCCTTGAACCGCCGATCGGCGATGTCGTCGCCCACGAACACGACATCCGGGGTGCGCTGCGCAGGCCGGGTGCACGGGACGCCGAGGCGGTGCGGTACACCGCAGACCGCCTACTGGACACCTTGCGGGCACCCATTCCGCTGCGCGTCGCGATGGAGGGCGCCGAATTCCGGACCGGGCCCGACGATGGACCCGAATTACGGCTTTGCACCACACGATTCGAGGCTCTGCGCTGGCGAACAGGTCGCCGCAGCCGTGCGCAGTTGGCCGTGATGGACTGGTCCGCGGATCCGTCGCCGGTGCTCGACCACCTCTGCCTGTTCGGGCCCGCAGAAGCCGATCTCGTCGAATAGCAGGGAGCAGTTGTGAAAAACGAGTCGCCGCATCGAGATTCCGTCAACCACGCGCCGACACCGAAGGTCGCCGACCGAGCCGACTTCGAAGCACAGATCGAGCGTCTGCGCGTTCGCGAGAAGGCGCACATCCGGGAGGGTGACGAGATCGCGGCCGCGCGACGTCGCCTGCCCATGGTCGAAGTCGATGCGAGCCTAAAGTTGACCGGGCCCGACGGACCAGTCACCCTGCTCGACGCGTTCGAAGGCCGCCGACAGCTCGTCGCCTACTACTTCATGTGGCACGCCGGCAAGCCCGCGCCCGAACAGTGCGAGGGATGCACCTGGGTGACCACTCACGTGCAGGAGTTGTCCTACCTGCACTCCCGCGACATCACCTACGCCGTCTTCTGCCAGGGGCCCTTCGAGGAAAGCGCCCGCTACCGCGAATTCATGGGGTGGCACATGCCGTGGTACTCGGCCCTCCCCTCGCTGGACTCACTGCTCGTCGGGCGCATCGCCGGCATGATGCACATCGTCAGCTACCTCCGCGACGAGGACAGGGTCTTCGAGACGTACTGGACGACGCGAAGAGGCGTCGAGGCAATGGATTACAGCCTCGCGCTGATGGACCTCACCGCCTACGGTCGGCAAGAGCCCTGGGAGGACTCACCTTCTGGCTGGCCGCAGAAGTGGATCGTCGACGGCTCGAACACCCGTATCGACGGGCGGCCCATTCCTCAGTGGTCACGACTGGAGGCCGGGCGGTCAGACGATCTCACGTCGACGCTGCGGTGAGGGCGTTGCCTACTCGCATTTCGCCGCCCCGTGCGCAGTCTCAACGTTGAAACCTGCTACCGCGCTCCGCGGATGAGGCGGCCGGGACGCGCGCCGGTGTCGACGCCGTTGCGGCGGGTCACCGTCCCGTCGACGATCGTGGCGGCGTACCCCGAGGCGCCCTGCACCAGGCGTTGACCGCCCGCAGGCAGGTCGTAGGCCATCCGCGCGGGGTGCAGGGTGATCGATTCCATGTCGATGACGTTGATGTCGGCCTTCTTGCCCACCTCGATGACCCCGCGGTCGGACAGGCCGAACAGCTGCGCGGTGTCGTGAGACTGCTTGCGCACCACGTACTCCAGCGGCAGCTTGTCTCCCCGGTAGCGGTCCCTCGCCCAGTGGGTCAGCAGGAAGGTCGGATATGAGGCGTCGCAGATCATGCCGCAGTGGGCGCCGCCGTCGGAGAGCCCGACCACGCCCGCCGGATGCATCAGCATCTCGCGGATCGCGTCATGGTTTCCGTAGTAGTAGTTGAAGAACGGCAACATCAGCATCGAGGTGGCGTTGTCGGCGAGCATCAGGTCGTACAGCGTCGCCAACGGATCCTCGCCGCGCTCGCCGGCGATCTTCGCGACCGTACGCTCCTCGGTCGGCTCGTAGTCGGGGGGATCGCCGAGCGCATACATGCGGCCCAGTGAGTACTGGACGAGCGCGAACATGTTGTCGAACAACAGATTAGGGTCGGGCGGCAGATCATCCTCGGCGAGGATCGCGGCCTTCACTGCGGGATCGGCGAGCCGCTGCGCCAACTCCTCTCGGCTGCATTCGGCTTTCAGGCGCCGAAACGTCGGACGATGGGTGAACGCGTGATGCCCCGGGAAACCGAACAGCATGCCGAACGGACGCGCCGCGATCTGGGGATAGAGCTCGCTGCCCGCCTCGTGCGCCGCCGCGGAGATGTCGAGCTGTTCGCGCCAGAGATCGGGAGCGGCGTCGACCTGGATCATTCCGAACGAGATCGGCCGGTCGATTTCGGCGCCGAGGCGCCGCATCCACTCCAACTCCTTCTTGGGCGCGATGATGTCCTCGCCCGCGACACCCTGCGGCGCCAACTCGAACACGGCTCGACCGCCCGCGGCCATCGCCCGCCCGAGACCGAACAGCTCATCCTCTGCGGCATACGTTCCGGGTACCGGTTCGCCGTCGATCGCCCGGTGGCCGATCGTGCGCGACGTCGAGAAACCCAGCGCGCCCGCCTCGATGCCCTCCTGGACGATGCGCGCCATCGCGGCGATGTCGTCCGGTGTGGCCGGCTCGTTGCGGGCACCCCGATCCCCCATCGCGTACGCGCGGACCGCGCCGTGGGCGATCTGGCTGCCGACGTCGATCGCGAGGTCCTGGTTCTCGATGACGTCGAGGTATTCGGGGTAGCTCTCCCAGCCCCATGAAATGCCCTCGGTCAGCGCGGTTCCCGGAATGTCCTCCACGCCTTCCATCAGCCCGATCAGCCAGTCCTCCCGGCCGGGCCGGACCGGCGCAAAACCCACGCCGCAGTTGCCGGTGACGACGGTCGTGACACCGTGTCCGCTCGACGGCTCCAACAGGCTGTCCCAGCTGACCTGGCCGTCGTAGTGCGTGTGGATGTCGACGAAGCCCGGCGCCACGATCTTGCCCCGTGCGTCGATCGTCTCTGCCGCAGCGCCTTCCAGCGCGGGATCGGCGTCACCGCGACGGCGGATCTCGACGATCTTGCCGTCCTTGATTCCCACGTCGGCCCGGAAGCGGTCCGCGCCCGTTCCGTCGACAACGGTTCCGTTGGTGATCTTGAGGTCGAACACGATTCCTCCCGAGAACTGCGGGCTGGTGGCTCTTTCAGCACATGACGACGCCAGGAGCGGCTACCGTGGCCAAATGTAACACCGTTACAGACCGGTGGTGCCGAATAGGAAGGGTCAATCGTGACGGACACCGTGCAGGCGCCCAGCCGCCGCGAGGATGCGATCGGCACCCCGCCGGCGAGCCCGACGCGGGTGCCCGCCGACCGGTACCGGTCTCCCGCCTTCGCGAAGCTCGAGACCGACCGGATGTGGCCGAAGGTTTGGCAGGTCGCCTGCACCGTCGACCATGTCGCCGAGCCCGGCGACTACTTCGAGTACCGGTGCGGCCCGTACGCGGTCATGGTGGTCCGCGGCGACGACGGCGGCCTTCGCGCGTTCCAGAACGTGTGCCGCCACCGCGGCAACTCGCTCTGCTCCGGAACGGGCTCGGGTCTGCACGAGCTGAAGTGCGGCTACCACGGCTGGACGTGGGACCTGTCCGGAAACCTCAGGAAGGTGCCCAACCGCAAGGGCTTCGGCGCGCTGCGGATGTCGGAGTTCCCGTTGTTCCCGGTCAGGGTCGACACGTGGGAGCGGCTGGTGTTCGTCAACCTCGACGCCGTGGCGATGCCCCTCGGCGAATGGCTCGAGGCGGTGCCGGGTGACATCGCGTGGTGCGGCCTTGGTGATTTCCGGTGCTACGCCACGATCACCGTCGAGGTCGAGGCCAACTGGAAGACGATCGCCGACGGGTTCAGCGAGACCTACCACATCCAGACACTGCACCCCGAGCTGCACAGGTGCATGGACGACGTCTATGCGCCACAGACCATCTGGGGACGCACCGGCAAATCAGAGCAGGTCTACGGGGTCCCGAGCCCACAGATCAAGGAACTACTGTCCGACGCCGACGTGTGGGACGCCTACGTGACCACCCAGGGCGCACTGATGGGAGTCGAGGAAGGCGCGCCGCTGCCCACCGAGCGGCAGCCCGGCCAATCCGTCTCCGATGTGATCGCTGCGCGCACAAGACAATTCGCCCGGGAGCGCGGTGTCGACCTGACCTGGGCCACCACAGATCAGGTCATGCGGCTGCACCAGTACAACGTCTTCCCCAACATGTCGCTGCTCACCAACGCCGACCACATGACGGTTCTGGCCGCCCGCCCGGGGCCCGACCCCGATCGCGGTGAACTCGTGATGATCCTGTGGACGCGGATGGCGCCCGGCGCGCCGCGGATCACGCCGACCGACATGCGGATGTCGGCCGACGAGGCCCACCCGGGCCTGGTGCTGAAGCAGGACATCGCTGTGCTTGCGGGCCTGCAGCGCGGCCTCCACCAGCCCGGTCTGACCCATCTCACGCTGTCCAACGAAGAGCGCCGCATCATCGCCATGCACCGCAACCTCGAGCACTACCTCGATCTACCCGAGGCCGAGATGATGACCGGGGGCGAGACGTCGTGAGGGAATCCCTCGACGCCCAGACGATTCTCGACACCGCGGCGCGCCTCATCGAACTCGACGGCGTCGACGCCTTCACCATGCGCAGCCTCGCCGAAGAACTCGACGTGGCCGTCACCTCCATCTACTGGCACGTCGGTGGCCGCGACAAGCTGTTCGACCGCCTCGTCGACCGGCTGCTAAGCCAGATGGCGCAGCTACCCGCCGAGGGCAACACACCTGTCGATCGCATTGCGTCCCTGGCACATTCGCAGCGCACAGCATTGATCGGGCGTCAGCATCTGCTGGCGATCGCCCATGAGCGCGACCGTACACCGCTGCTGTTTCTGCCGATCCAGCAGACTCTTGCCGCAGAGCTGGCCGAGATCGGCGTCACCGGAACCGATGCGGCGCTGATCCTGCGCGCAATCCAGGTCCACGTGATCTCCTCGGCCGTCATGCAGTTCTCCGCGGTTCGCGGCGCCAAGCACGACGAAGAGGATCCCTCGCTGTGGAGCGAGGATTGGCCCGACCGGTCGCTCGTCGAAGCGCTGCAGTCCCCGACCGACTACGACGCCGTCTTCGACTACGGCCTCAACGCGCTTCTTGCGCCGCTGAGGGATCGCGGCGCCGGCGAGTAGCACCCCACAGCCCGACCCCGATACCCACGACGGCGCCGCCCAGGCCGATCACCTGCTGCGACGTCTTCATCTCGGAGTGCACACCCATTCCGCCGAGCAGGTCCGCGGCGTCCGCCCCGCCCGAGGCGAGAAACCAGCCGCGCGTGTTCTTTCCGCGCAGCGCCGACGACATCAGCAGCCCGCCGATCAGGGCGTCGCGGTAGCCCATCGACCGCAGCAGCAGTTGCGCTGTGGGTGCGGGCCGATCAGGGTCGCCCCACAGCCGATTCGCGCGCAGCGGATCGACGAGGAACGACACCCCCGACGCGAATCGAATTCCTCCGACGACGAGTGCGGCGCGGTCCACTGACATGGCAGCAGCCTAGGACGTCGCCGTCGACGATTGTGCGGCACGCGCGATTGCGTCGGCGGAACGGTCGATGTCGTCATCGGTTGTCGCCCAATTGGAGATCGACACCCGAACGACGTAACGGCCGTTCCATGTCGTGCCGCCCAACCAGCACGTCCCGTCGCGTTGGACCGCCGCGATGGCGGCCCTGTTGGCGTCGTCGCCGCCGGGAAGAGCCAGCAGCACCTGGTTGAGCACGACGTCGTTGACGATGTGCGCGCCGGGGATGGCCGCCAACCGGTCGGCCATCCGGCGCGCCTGAGCGCAGTTGCGGTCCACCATCTCGACCACCCCGTCGCGACCCAGCGACCGAAGTGCCGCGTAGATCGGCACAACCCGTGCCCGGCGGGAGCTTTCGGGTACATAGTTGGTGCCGTCGCGCTGGCCGGCATCGGCCACCAGGTACGGGCCCGCCAGGCTCATCGCGCCGAGGTGGGCGTCGGGATGGGCGACGATCGCGGCCGCGCTGTCGTAGGGCACGTTCAGCCACTTGTGCGCGTCGACCGCCCACGAGTCGGCGCGGTCGACACCCTCGGTCAGATGCCGCAGTGTCGGCGTCGCCGCCGCCCACAACCCGAATGCGCCGTCGACGTGCAGCCAGGCGTCGCGCGATGCGCACGCGTCGGCGATCGGTTCGAACGCGTCGAACGCTCCGGTGGCCACGTTGCCCGCCTGCGCGCACACGATCGCCGGGCCGGAGGTCTCGGCCAGAGCCTCGCGCAGTGCGTCAGGCCGCATCCGACCCTGGTCGTCGGCGGTGATTCTGATCGCGGTCTTGCCGCCGAGGCCGAGTTGGCGCAGTGCGGTGTCGATGGTCGCGTGGGCCTGCTCGCCGCAGAAGAGGTGAATCTGCGGGGCACCGATCAGCCCGTCGTCCTCGACGTTCCAACCCGCCTTGGCGAGCACGGCATGGCGCGCGGCGGCCAGGCACGTCGTGTTCGCGCCCTGGCCTCCCGTGACGAAGCCGGTGCTGGCCTGCGCCGGCAGGCCGAGCACGTCGAGCAGCCACGCCGAGGTGATCTCCTCGATGGCGGCCGCGGCGGGTGACAGCGCGTGGAACGCCGCGTTCTGGTCCCACGCCGAGACGAGCCAGTCGGCGGCAAGGGCGGCGGGCAGCACCCCACCGATGACGAAGCCGAAGTGGCGCGGCCCGGCGGTCGCGACCAGACCGGGCTCGACGCCGGCGGCCAGCGCGTCGATGACGGCTCCGGGATCCTCGCCGCGCAAGGGCAGCGGGCCGCCCAGCGCTTCGCGCACGCCTGCGGCGTCGACACGTGCGGCCACCGGGCGGCTGTCGAGGCCGTCGAGGAACTCCCGTGCGTGCTGCGCGGCGGCGGTCAGGGCTGCGGTGCGATCGCGCATGGCAAAACCCTACTCACGCCGCCGATTACAGCCCGAACTGGTCGTCGATCACGCCGAGCCAGATGGATGCGGCGTCGATCGCCACCTTCTCGCTGATGAACGCGTGCTGCGTGCCCGTGTAGATGTCGCGGAAGGCGCGCTCGAGGCGTGTGCCCTCGCGTATCGAGCTGGTGCCCGCCACGAGGTGGGCCCATTCGGCGCATTCGCGGGCCACGTCGGTGGCGTAGACGGCGGCCGCGCGCATGTCCGCGCGCAGCGTCGGGCTCAGCTCCCCGCCCGCGGCCACCGCGGATTCCGCGGTGGTGAACGAGTCGAGCACCAGCAGGCGGGCGGCCCGCCACGCGGACACGTGGTGTGCCAACCCTTTCTGGAATGTGGGGCGGCTGGCCAGCGACGCCATGTCGCTCATCCGGAACTTGGTGGCCGCCAGGTCGGTGACGTCGTCGAGCATGCTCTTGGCCACCCCGAGCGCCCACGACGCGTGGCCCGCCGCCGTCACCGGCATCAGCCCCATCCGCGTCGCGGGCGAACTGCCGCGCCGGGGTTCGCGGGAGAACAGCGCAAAGGTGCGGTGGGCGGGGACGAAGACGTCGGTCGCGCTGTAGTCGTAGGAGCCGGTTCCCTTGAGGCCCTGCACGAACCAGCCGTCGTTGAACGAGATCTGCTCGCGTGGGATGACCGCAACCTGCATGTCGGGGATGCCCTCGGCGATCCATCGCATCTCGCCGTCGTCCATCGGGAAGAAGCCCGCGGCGACGTATTCGGCGTGGCCGGTGCCCGAACCGAAGCTCCACGACCCGCTCAACCGGTAGCCCCCGTCGACGACGGTCCCCTGGCCGTTGGGGAAGAACTGGCCGCCCATCGTCACCCGGTTGTCATGCGCGGTGAACACCTCGCGGAAACCTTCGTCCGGGAGATAGGCCGCGGCGGCGAACGATGACGGCAGGTTGGCGATGCCGACCCAGCCGAATGACCCGTCCTGCCAAGCCATTTCGATCCATGTCTCGATCATCTCGGCGAAGGACGGCTCGACACCGCCCGCGGCGACAGGGTTGAACGAGGACATCAGGCCCGAGGACCACATGGACTCGACGACCGCGGGTGTCAGGGTGCGGCCGCGTTCGGACTCGGCGGCTTCGGCGGCCACAAGCTCACGCAACCCGCGCGCCAGTCCGACAAGCCGGTCGGGCGCTTCCACTATCGACGTCATGCGCCGACAGTAGCGGCGGCACCGCGAGGTCAGCCGCCGAACGCTCCACTTAGGTACTCGGCACGGCATGCGCGGCGGGCCAGCTTGCCGCTCGTCGTGCGCGGGATCGCGCCCGCCGGGACGAGCCGTACATCGGCGACGGCGAGGCCATGTCGGCGCGATACCTCAGCCCGGATGGCGACGGCCGCGGGAGCCGGGTCGGCGCGCCGTGTGCCCGACGCGCGTTCGGCGATCTCCACGAGCTGCTCGTCGTCGTCGCGCGGGACGGTGAACGCGGCGACATAGCCGCGGCGCACCATCGCCGACGCCTCGGCGACCGTGGCTTCGATGACGTCCGGATAGATCTGCCTGTCGTCGACGACGATGAGATCGGCGATGCGCCCGGTCACGTAGAGCCCGCCGTC
>DATEIG010000448.1:0-3811 GCA_035279185.1 Mycobacterium sp. | reverse complement strand
ACTTCGAGAAGTACCCCGGCACCTGGTGTCACGGCGATTGGATCACCATCACCGAAAGGGATTCCGTTGTCGTGCATGGTCGTTCGGATGCGACCCTGAACCGGCAGGGCGTCCGGATGGGCAGCGCCGAGATCTACAACGCGGTCGAATCGCTCGCCGAGGTGGCCGACTGCCTCGTGGTGGGTGTCGAAGAGGACGACGGCGGCTACTGGATGCCGTTGTTCGTCCACCTGGCGGGCGACGCGGAACTGGACGACGAACTGCGCGCCAAGATCACCGCCGCGATCCGCACGGGCGCGTCGCCGCGCCACGTCCCCGACGACATCGTCGGCGTGCCGGGGATCCCGCGGACCATGACCGGCAAGCGGCTGGAAATCCCCATCAAGCGAATACTGTTGGGCGCCAACCCCACTGACGTCGTCTCGGCCAGTGCCGTGGACAAGCCCGAACTCCTCGCCGTGTTCGCGGAGCACGCCCGGACGTGAGCGTCGACGCGGGCGAGGAGAACACGGGCCGCTTCCCGCGCATCGTCAGGATGCTGCCAACCCGCTTCAGCCGGGACCCCAAGGGCAGACGCAGCACCGAGAACAGCGCCGCGGGCCTGCTGCTGCTGGCGACCGTCATCGCCATCGCGTGGGCGAATTCTTCGTGGTCGGACAGCTACTGGACGCTGCTCGACACCCACGTCGGGTTCAGCTTCGGCGACACCCACTTCGAGCTGACGGTGAAGCACCTCATCAACGACGGCCTGATGACGTTCTTCTTCTTCGTCGTCGGCCTCGAGGTGATGGCGGAGTTCACGATCGGCGAGCTGACCGACCGGGCCAGGGCCGCCGTGCCCGTGCTCGCGGCCGTCGCGGGCCTCGTGGTGCCCGCACTGATCTTCCTGCTGATCAACAGCTCGGGCGAGAACGCCAGCGCATGGGGTGTGGTGATATCGACCGACACCGCCTTCCTCATCGGCGCGCTGGCCATCATCAACCCGAAATTCCCTGCGCGCCTGCGCCTTTTCCTGCTCACGCTGGCCGTCGTCGACGACATCGGCGCGCTGTCGGTGATCGCGCTGTTCTACACCGAGAGCGTCCGGATCGGGCCGCTGCTGGTGGCCGCACTGCTGATCGCGGCGATCGCACTGGTGCGCTATCTGCCCGCGGGCCGCGGGCCCGCCTACGCCGTCGTCGGCTTCGCGCTCTGGGCGGCGCTCTACATGGGTGGCGTGCATCCGACGCTCGCCGGGGTGGCGATCGCGCTGCTGATCCCGGTGTTCACCCCCGAGCGCCGACAGGTCGAGGAGACCGTCGACCTGATCCGCGCGTTCCGGCAGTCACCGAACTCCGAGTACGCCCGCGCGGCCAGCCGGGGGCTGCGGGACTCGATTTCGATCAACGAGCGGCTGCAGACGCAGTTCGGGCCGTACGTGTCGTTCGTCGTGCTGCCGTTGTTCGCCTTGGTCAACGCCGGGGTGCGGTTGACCGCGGAGACGATGTCGGCGGCGATGCGGTCGCCGCTGACGTGGGGCATCGTCGGCGGCCTGGTGCTCGGCAAGCTGATCGGCATCACCGGCGCGACATGGCTCGTGCAGCGGATGGGCTGGGGTCAGCTGGCCCCCGGCCTGACGTTGCGCAGGGTCGCGGGCGGGGCGGCGCTGTCCGGAATCGGTTTCACCATCTCGCTTTTCATCATCGACATCGCGATCGACGATCCGCTGCACCAGGACGAGGCGCGGGTCGGTGTGCTGCTCGCATCGCTGCTGGCCTTCCTGCTCGGCTGGGCCATCTTCCGGATCACCGACTGGCTCAGCCCGCCCGAGGCGGTCGGCATGAAACTGGTGCGGCCCGTCGACCCCGACCGTGACCACCTCCGCGGCAGGCCCGATGCGCCGCTGACCCTCGTCGAGTACGGCGACTTCGAGTGCCCGTTCTGCAGTCGCGCCACGGGATCGATCGACCAGGTGCGCGAACACTTCGGCGACGAACTGCGCTACGTGTGGCGCCACCTCCCGCTGGAGCGGGTTCATCCGCGCGCGTTCGACGCGGCCCGGGCCAGCGAGGCCGCCGCGCTGCAGGGCAAGTTCTGGGAGATGGCGCGCGCGATGTTCGCCAATCCCGACGACCTCGAGTGGTCCGACATGTACCGCTACGCCGTCAGTGTCGGCTGCGACATCGAGCAGTTCGACAGGGACGTTCGCGTGCACGCGTCGAAGGTGCTGCACCGCGTGCAGGACGACGCCCAGGACGCCGAGGTGATGGACCTCAACTCGACACCGACGTTCTTCGTCAACGGCAAGCGGCACAAGGGTCCATGGGACGCGGCCAGCCTGATCCGCGCCCTCGAGGAGGGCCGCGATGCGTGACGTGCTGGCCGATCTGCTGGACGTTTGGGAGGCCGGCGGCACCGCGGGCGTCGGCACCGTCGTCCGGACGTTCCAGTCGGCGCCCCGACCGCCGGGAGCGTCGATGGTGGTGGCGCCCGACGGCTCGGTGAGCGGTTCGGTGTCGGGCGGCTGCGTCGAGGGCGCCGTCTACGAGTTGGCCAATGACGTTGTCCGGGAAAGTATTCCGCGATTGGAGCGCTACGGGATCTCCGACGACGACGCGTTCTCCGTCGGGTTGACGTGCGGCGGGATCATCGATGTCTTCGTCGAACCGGTCTCCCGGGGCACCTTCCCGGAACTGCGAGCGGTCGCCGACGACATCGCCGCGCACCGGCCGGTCGCGGTCGCGACCGTCATCGCCCATCCCGACGCCGCGTGGGTGGGGCGCAGGCTCGTCGTCGGACACGGCTCGACCCGGGGATCGCTGGGGTCGCAGCGCGCCGACGCCGCCGTCACCGACGATGCGCTCGGCCTGCTGGCCGCGGGAACCAGCGAGGTGCTCACCTACGGCCCCGACGGCCAGCGCCGAGGTGCGGGCATGGAGGTGTTCGTCGCCGCCTACGCGCCGCGCCCCCGCATGCTGATCTTCGGTGCGATCGACTTCGCCGCCGCGCTGGCGCGGCAGGGCTCGCTGCTCGGCTATCGCGTCACCGTCTGCGACGCGCGACCCGTGTTCGCGACACGGGCCCGTTTTCCGACCGCCGACGAGGTCGTCGCCGAATGGCCGAACCGGTATCTGGCCGCGCAGCAGGAGGCGGGTGAGATCGACGGGCGCACGGTGATCTGCCTGCTCACCCACGACCCGAAGTTCGACGTCCCGCTGCTCGAGGTCGCGCTGCGGCTGCCCGCCGTCGGCTACATCGGCGCGATGGGGTCGCGGCGCACGCACGATGACCGGAGGACCAGGTTGCGGGAGATGGGGCTGACCGAAGTCGAGCTGAGCCGCCTGGCCAGCCCGATCGGGCTGGATCTCGGCGCGCGCACCCCGGAGGAGACGGCGGTGTCGATCGCCGCGGAGATCATCGCGAGGCGGTGGGGCGGCGGCGGCCGTCCGCTCACCGACGTCGACGGCCGCATCCACCACGAAGGCGGCCGCTGGCCGGGTTAGTCCTCGACCGGCGCGCTCGCCCTGGCTGCCTTCCGGCGCTTGTACCACTCGATCAACATCGGTGCGATGGAGGCGACGACGATCAGCACCAGGATCGGCTCGAGCAGTTTCTGCACGATCTCGAACTGCCCGAGCCAGTATCCGAGCAGAACCAGTCCGACACCCCAGATGATGGCGCCGAGGACGTTGAAGAAGGTGAAGGCCGCGTAGCTCATGCGCGCGGCGCCCGCGGTGATGGGCGCCAGCGTCCGCACGATCGGCACGAACCGCGCCACCACGATCGCGAACGGGCCGCGTTCCTCGAAGAACAGGTGCGCCTCGTCGAGGTA
>DATEIG010000447.1:0-3082 GCA_035279185.1 Mycobacterium sp. | reverse complement strand
GCCCGCAGAGGCGCCCATCGTCGGACCGGCACCGGGCCCGCCGCCGGCCTGACCCGCCCCGGGCGCGAAGCGGCCTGATCGTCTCCGCCTACACTCGGCGGTGATGTCAGAACCCCGCACTGAGCTGGAATCCGCGATCCGCGCCGGCCTCGCCAAGGTGATCGACCCCGAGCTTCGCAGGCCGATCACCGAACTCGGCATGGTCAAGAGCGTCGACGTCGAGGCCGACGGCGGCGTGCACGTCGGGATCTACCTGACCACCGAGGCGTGCCCGAAGAAGGTCGAGATCTCCGACCGCGTGGCCGCCGCCGTGGCCGATGTGCCCGGCACCGGCGCGGTCAAGGTCAGCCTCGACGTCATGAACGACGAGCAGCGCACCGAGCTGCGCAAGCAGTTGCGCGGCGACGCCCGCGAGCCCGTCATCCCGTTCGCCCAGCCGGGCTCGCTGACGCGGGTGTACGCGGTGGCCTCCGGCAAGGGCGGCGTCGGCAAGTCCAGTGTCACGGTCAACCTCGCCGCGGCGATGGCCACCCGCGGGTTGTCGGTCGGCGTGCTCGACGCCGACATCTACGGCCACTCGGTGCCGCGGATGATGGGCACCACCGATCGGCCCACCCAGGTCGAGTCGATGATCCTCCCCCCGATCGCCCACGACGTGCGGGTGATCTCGATAGCGCAGTTCACCCAGGGCAACACACCGGTGGTGTGGCGCGGCCCGATGCTGCACCGCGCGCTTCAGCAGTTCCTCGCCGACGTGTACTGGGGCGACCTGGACGTGCTGCTGCTCGACCTTCCGCCGGGCACCGGCGATGTCGCGATATCCGTCGCGCAGCTGATTCCCGGCGCCGAAATCCTCGTCGTGACAACGCCGCAACTGGCGGCGGCCGAAGTCGCCGAGCGGGCGGGCGCGATCGCGCTGCAGACCCGCCAGCGCATCGTCGGTGTCGTCGAGAACATGTCGGGGCTCGTCCTGCCCGACGGCACCACGATGCAGGTGTTCGGCGAGGGCGGCGGTCGTCAGGTCGCCGAACGGCTGACGCGCTCGGTCGGCGCGGACGTGCCGCTGTTGGGGCAGGTGCCGCTCGACCCCGCACTGGTTTCTGCGGGCGACTCCGGGGTCCCGCTGGTGCTCAGCGCGCCGGATTCCGCCGCGGGCAAGGAGTTACGCGGCATCGCCGACGCGCTGTCGTCGCGCAAGCGCGGGCTGGCCGGCATGTCGCTGGGCCTCGACCCGAGCGGTCGCTGACTCCTCGCGCTCGTCGCGAAACGATATTCCAGCAGGCCTCTACTCGACATTCCCATGCCGGAATTCCGTTTCGCGGTAAAGATGGGGCGCGATGGACTCCGAACAGATCATCCGCATCGCGCTGACGATCGTCACGCCGATCCTGACGGCGGGCATCGGCATCGTCGCCCTCGTCATCGGCGACTGGCGTGAACGCCGAACGCAGGCCGGGCGCCGCAAACTCGCCTTCGACGACGCCAGCAGGCAGGTCGAGTTCGCATCCGACTGGTACAACGCCAGCAAGCTGATCGCGCCCGACGGCGAGCAGGCCGCGGCGGCGCAGGCGCAGACGTGGCTCGACGAGGCATCCGAACTGGTCGACGAGTGGAAGCCGACGCCGCGTTCGGAAGAGAAGCAATCGATCACCGCGCGGCGGCTGCTGCTCGCCTATCCGATGCACCGCCGCGGTGCCCGCGTGCTGCGCGCCTTCTACTACTTCTTCCTCGGCGTGGTGATCTTTCAGGTCTCCGGCGCGATGGCGTCGGCGTTCGGGCGCGAGGACACGCTCGGTGTCCCCAACTACTTCTCCGGCGGGCTGATCTACACCGATCTGTTGGGCATCATCATGTGGACGCTCGTCGCGATGGGGTTCCGCTTCTGGGCGTTGCGCGCCGAGGAGGCGCACACCGCGGACGAACCGCAGCGCCGTATGACGCTGCGAAACGTGTTGCTGCTGTACCGGTTCACCGGAGTGCGCGCTCATGTGGCGCGGATCGTCTACTGGCTGTGGGTGCTGCTGACGATCCTGATCGTCGTGGCGATCGCGATCAGCGCCTTCGAGGACCTCCGGATACTTCCCGCCAATCTCATCGTGCTCGTCGCCTGGATCGGATGGGCGGTCGGCATCCGCTATTGGGCCGAAGCGCACAACGCACGCGCCCGCGAGCGGACCGCGGCCTAGGTGGCGTCGGTGTCGAACGGCGTGACGCCGGGCTGCCGCGGCGTCGGCGTCGGCGGGGAAGCCGCTGGCGGTATCGGGTCCGTGACGGGCTGTACGGCCGACTTGTCGTCGAACTTGCCGGTGAAGATCGAATCATCGCCGTCGAGAAGGTGTTTCGTCAGCGCGGCGCGCGGCGTCATCCCGCGCAGCTTCTGCAGCTCGCTGAGCGGCTCGCGGAGGTCGTCGAACTCAGGCCCGAGGTCGTCGCGCAGCTGTTTCGTCGCACCGCTGACGTAGTCGCGGGCCTGACGCAGCGCATTCGACGTCCAGCGGATGGCGCCTGGCAGCCTCTCGGGCCCGAGAATCACCAGCCCGGCGATCACCAGGAGCAGCATCTCGCCCCAGCCGACGTTGGCGAACATTACGTGCTGTTGTCGGATCCGGGGTTGACGGTGAGCGTCACATGCCGGCCGTCGCGGACCACCTCGATGGGCGCGTCCTGACCGATCTTCAACTGCCGCACCGCAACGACGAACTCGTCGGCGTCCGCCACTGTGCGGTCACCCACCTTCACCACGACGTCGTTCTCGAGGACACCCGCCTTCTCCGCGGGACCGCCGGCCTTCACGTTGGCCACCTGCGCGCCCGAAGCGAGGTCGTTGCTCACCGACCGCGCGGTCAGCCCGAGCGTCGGGTGTGCGATCTTGCCGTCCTTGATCAAGGCCTCGACGACGTTCTTGACCTCGTTGACGGGGATGGCGAAGCCGAGGCCACTGGCGCTGTCCGACAACGACTTTCCAGCCGTGTTGATGCCGATGACGTCGGAGTTCATGTTGATCAGCGGACCGCCCGAGTTGCCGTGGTTGATCGACGCGTCGGTTTGCACACCGTCGATCACGGTGTCGGTGTCCGACCCG
>DATEIG010000446.1:0-26745 GCA_035279185.1 Mycobacterium sp. | reverse complement strand
GTTCTCACAGAACGGGAAACACGGCCTGTCGATGTCGTGCCCGGGTTTGGCCGACGCGACGCCCGTACCGAGCCCGGCGCCCAAGCCGAGCGCGGCCACGACCATCGCGTTGACCACTGTCCTGGCGAGTTTCATCTTCACTCTCCTAGCTGGGGTGACGCGGACGGCAGAGAGCCCCCTCCATCCGACGCCCGATGCGCCACTGCTCATTCCCCTGACCTGCCTGACGTGGCGTTGACCACAGGCCATGACCCCCTACGTGTTTGTCGAGGCGAACTAATCGTTCGTTACCTCGATGGCGTCAGGTTCTCCGCGAAACGAAGTTCCATCAGAAGAAGTGCGAATGAGGGCCTGCTGGAATTCCGTTTCGCGCACGAATGTCGCTCCAGTGGGGCGAGGCCGGCCTGGTTCCGACCCGTCGCGGACCCGCTTTTGGTACAACGAGTTCGGCGTTTCCGCGTCGAGCCGAAGGAGTGACCGCGATGGGGTCTTCGAAGGGGAAATGGTCACGCGCGGAACTCGAGGAGGCGTTCCACAACTACGAACAGGCCGTCGTCGAGATCGGCAAGAGCTGGGACTGGGCCAGCTATGCCGACCACTTCACCGAGGATGCCGAGTACGTCGAACACGGCATGGGCAACCGGACCGGCCGCGAAGCGATCCGCGAGTGGATCAGCTCGACGATGAACATGTTCCCCGGCAGCGAGATGCCGACGTTCCCCTGCGAGTGGTACGCGATAGACGAGGACAAGGGCTGGGTCATCGCCAGAATTCCCAACCGCATGCGCGATCCCGGCGACGGCAGCGTCCACGAGTCACCCGTGATCACGGTGCTCAAGTACGCGGGCGACGGCAAATGGAGCTACGAGGAAGACGCGTACAACCCGATGAACTTCCTGGTGATGGTGCAGGAGTACGTCAAGCGAAGCCATCAGCTCGGCACGCTGTCCGACGACGGTCGGACCTTCGCCGACAACATGGGGTGGGTGTTGGACTGACCTCAGGCGAACACGAAGTCGTCGGGGTCGGGCTCGCGGGTCCAGGACCAGTAGTCCACGAGCCGCCACGGGCTCAGCGTGTGGACCTCGCCGAAGCGGTTCTTGAAATACGAATGCTTGATCGTCGGCTGTGACCACACCATCGTGGCCATCTCCGCCTGACTGCGGTCGTGCCAGTCGGTCGTCTTCGCCACCGTGGGCTCCATCGTCCGATGTCCGCCCGTGATCAGCAGTTCGAGACACTGTGTGATGTAACGCATCTGGCATTCGGAGTGGAAGATCAAGCTGCCACCGCTTGCCAGCCAGGTCCCGGGCCCGTTCATGCAGAAGAAGTTCGGGTAGCCCGGAATGGTCATCCCCAGATAGGCCGACGGCCGCTCCCCCCAGCGCTCACTGAGCACCTCGCCCCCTCGACCGCGAATAGTCATGGGCCACAACAGCTCTGTATGCCTGAACCCTGTGGCGTACACGATCACGTCGGCCGGATATCTGGTGCCGTCCTCGGCCACGACGGCGTCCGACTCGATGTGGTCGATGCCGGCGCGGACGAGGTCGACGTTGTCACGGGTCAATGTCTTGAGCCAGCTTCCGTTGTCCTGCAGTGTGCGTTTGCCGGTGGCCGGATAGTCGGGCACCACCTTCGCCCGCAGGTCGGGATCGTCGCCGACCTGGCTGAGGATCCAGTCGGTGAACATGACGCGGGTGACTTCGCTGATCTCGTTGATCGCCTTCTGCTGATCGGGATAGTCGGGGTCGACGCGGGCCACGTCGAGGCCCTTGTCGCACCACGGCCAGAACAGCAGGAAGCGGTACCACCGGCCATAGAACGGCAGATGCTTCAGGGCCCACTGCACCCCGGGACCGACTTCGTCGTGATAGCTGGGGTTGGGGAACATCCACTGGGCGGTGCGCTGAAACACAGTGAGCTGCGCGACATCCGGTGCGATCGTCGGCGCGATCTGGAAGCCGCTCGCCCCCGCACCGATCATCACGACGCGTTTACCGCGGAGGTCGACCGAGTGATCCCATGCGCTGGAGTGGAACGCAGGCCCGTCGAAGTCGCGCTGCCCCTCGATGACCGGGATGTGCGGCCGGTCGAGCTGGCCGACCGCGGTGATCACGGCGCGTGCCCTCAGTTCGTCCCGAGTGCCGTTGCGGTCGCGGGTGCGCACGGTCCACGTCGCGGTGTCGTCGTTCCATGCCGCATCGGTGACCTCGGTCTCCCACCGCACATGGCGGCGGATGTCGTGCTTGTCCATCACGTTCTCGAAGTACGCCTGCAGCTCGGGCTGCTGGGCGAAGAAGTGCGTCCACTGGTCGGTGGGCTCAAAGCTGTAGCAGTAGAAGTGGTTCGGAACGTCGACGCGCGCGCCGGGATAGGTGTTCTGGTACCAGGTGCCGCCGACGCCCGCGTTCTTCTCGACGATCGCGAACGGAATTCCGGCCTCCTTCAGCCGGATTCCCGCGAGCAGTCCCGATTCGCCGCATCCGATGACGACGACTCCGAAGTCCTCGGCGCCACCTGCGGGCGGCACGGACCGCGCGTCGCGGCCGTCGAGTTCCATCTCTTCGGCCAGCATCGGCACGTACTCGTCGGGGACCGGTTCGCAGACCAGCCAGGCCATCATCTCCTTGAGCAGCCCGGCGCTGATCGGTTCGGGTTCGGGACACCCGCGGTCGCGGTAGTCGGTGATGACGTCGAGCGCGATCGTGCGGACCGCTGCCTTGTCCTCCTCGGACATGTAGCCCTGCACCTCGTTGAGGAACAGGCCCGCGGGCTTCAGGTGACCACGAATCAGGTCGGCGCTGCCGGACATGTGCACCAGCGAGAGCATCAGCGTCGGGATGCTGACGTCGAGAAGGGCCTCGGCGATCTCCTCGTCCGGCGTCGTAAAGGGTTGCCCGGCATATGGGTTGCGCACCAGTAGGTGCTACCACGCACGACGGCGCGGGCGCAGGAGATTGCCTGCCGGGAAAGTGGGGTACATCGACCCGGTGAACGAGCCAGCGAACCTCGAGGCCGGCCTGGACCGGCGAGCAGAAGGCATCAGCGACGACACCGTCGAGGCGGTCGGCAAGGTCTCAGAGGCGCTCGAGTACGTCGAACGCGCAAGGGGTCACCTGTATGACTTCCACCAGCTGATGGGACACGCCGACCTGCTGCTCGGGGAGGCCTGCGACAAGCTGCGCGAGGCCGGGCACGAGGCCGTCGCCGATCGTCTGGAGACGGAACTGGTCGGACGCAACGTGCTCTACGGGCGGTGGACCTTTCAGGTGGTCGAGGAATTCGACGACTGCTACTGGTCTGTCTTCCGCGAACACGAGCGCGCGGTGCGTGACGAGTTGCAGCAAGGAGCGCGCCACGTGTTCGAGGCGGAGATGAAGGAGAACCGGCGCACCAAGGGCCGGCCCGGCCACGAAGCCGCCCCGTAGACTTTTCGGAGTGGGCATTGCGACCAGGGCGAACGGTGCCGTTCCGCCCGAGATTCCCCTGTCGGAGATCGACCTCGGGTCGTGGGATTTCTGGGGACTCGACGACGACATCCGCGACGGGACGTTCACGACGCTGCGCCGGGAGGCGCCGGTGTCGTTCCACGCGTCGTTCATCGGCGAGGAGTTCACGCCAGGGGCCGGCCACTGGGCGGTCACCCGCCACGACGACGTGTTCTACGCCAGTCGCCACCCGGAGATCTTCAGCTCGGCGGGCGGAATCACGATCGGCGATCAGACACCGGAGCTGGCCGAGTACTTCGGGTCGATGATCGCGATGGACGATCCGCGGCACACCCGGCTGCGCAACATCGTCCGCAGCGCGTTCACCCCGCGGGTGCTCGCCCTTGTCGAGGACTCGGTTCGCGACCGGGCCCGTCGCCTGGTGGCAGCGATGGTGAGAGATCACCCCGACGGCAAGGGCGAGATCGTCTCCGACCTCGCCGGTCCGCTACCCCTGCAGATCATCTGCGACATGATGGGCATCCCCGAGCAGGACCACGAACGAATCTTCGGTTGGACCAACGTCATTCTCGGCTTCGGTGATCCGGACATCGCCACCGACTTCGACGAGTTCTTTCAGGTCGCGGTGGACATCGGCGCCTACGCCAAGGATCTGGCCGAGGATCGACGGCGGGCACCTGGCGACGACCTGACCACCAGCCTCGTGCAGGCCGAACTGGACGGGGAGCGGCTCACCTCTGCCGAGGTGGCCTCGTTCTTCATCCTGCTGGTCGTCGCGGGCAACGAGACGACCCGCAACGCGATCAGCCACGGTGTGCTGGCGCTGAGCCGCTACCCCGAGCAGCGCGACGCCTGGTGGAACGACTACGACACCGTCGCGCCGACGGCCGTCGAGGAGATCGTCCGATGGGCGTCGCCGGTGGCCTACATGCGACGCACGACCATGCGCGAGGTCGACCTGGGCGGCGTCACCATGGCCGAGGGCGACAAGGTCACGCTGTGGTACGGATCGGCCAACCGCGACGAGACGAAGTTCGCCGACCCGTGGACGTTCGACGTGCGGCGCCATCCGAACCCACATGTCGGCTTCGGCGGCGGCGGCGCGCACTTCTGCCTCGGCGCCAACCTCGCCCGCCGCGAGATCACGGTCGCCTTCGAGGAACTCCACCGGCAATTGCCCGACCTCACCGCAACCGAAGAGCCCGATCGACTTCACTCCGCCTTCATCCACGGCATCAAGCGGCTCCCGGTGGCGTGGACTCCCCGTTAGACGGTTGACGCCGTCGGTTTCGGGCACCCCAACGCTCATAACCGACGAACGCCTGACCACGGGGAGGATCATGCAAGCCGACCGCTTTCGGCAACTGTTGAGCGCGAAGGGACCGTACGCGTCGGTGTACTTCGACGACTCGCACGACACCGAGGACGCAGCCGCCCAACTGGACATCAAACTGCGTGACCTGCGCCGTCAACTCGAGGAACAGGGCGCCGACGCGACCGTCGGCGACCGCCTCGAACGCGCGGTCAGAGGGTCGAGCCCACCGGTCGGCAAGAGCGGGCGGGCCATTGTCGTCGGCAGCGAGGCAGTGGTGTTCGACGAAACGCTCGTCCGCCCCGCTCCGTCACCAGTGGTGAGGGTCTCCGACCTGCCCTATGTCGTACCCGTCGTCGAGTACAGCTACGAACGTCCGGCGTTCGCGGTGGTCGCTGTCGACCACGCGGGCGCGGACATCGAGGTGCACCACGACGGGCGGGTGCGCAAGGAGACGGTCGACGGCGAGGGCTACCCGGTCCACAAGGCGTCCAGCGCCGAATCCCCTGGCTACGGCGACCCGCAACGCAGCGCGGAGAACGCTCGCGGCAAAAACGTTGCGACGGTGGCAGATCGAGTCACGGCGCTGGTCGACGAGTTGTCCCCTGAACTCGTCTTCGTCGTCGGGGAGGTCCAATCGCGCAGCGACCTCCTGGCTGACCTGCCCGAGCGCGTTGCCGACCGGTCCGTCGAGGTCAATGCAGGCGCACGGACGAGCATCGACGAACAGCAGTTGCACGAGGCGATCTCGGACCAGATCGAGCGCGCGCACTTCGCCGCGGTCGACGACGCCGCAGACCGGTTCGCCGCCGAACTGGGCCGAGGGTCAGGGCTCGCGACCGAGGGTCTCGCCGGGGTCACCGCGGCCCTGCGCGGCGGAGCCGTCGAGACGCTGATCATCGGCGACATGGGTGATGCGACCGTCGTGGCCGGCGACGACCTGGCGACGGTGTCGCCCAATCCCGATGTGTTGTCGCAATTCGGCGAGGCGCCGAGTCAGACGCTCCGCGCCGACGAGGCTCTGCCGATGGTCGCGATATCGACCGGCGCATCGCTGGTGCCCGCGGCGGCCCGCATCACCCCGGCCGACGGAGTGGGGGCCATCCTCCGGTACTCCGTGACGTGATCAGCGGCGCAGCGCCGCGATCGCGGTGTCCTCGATGTGATCGCACAGATCGCGCGGATTGTCGAAAACCGCTTCTGCGCCTGCCTTTTCGAGCTCCTCCCGCGAGACGCCGCCGCTGAGCAGGCCGATGGCGGGCACCCCGGCGCGGCCACACGCGATGATGTCCCACACGGCGTCGCCCACGTAGACGGTGTCCTCGGCGGCCACGCCCGCGCGGTCGACGGCGACCTCGATGATGGTCGGCTCCGGCTTGGCGACCTCGACGTCCTTGGACGACGTCGTCGCCGAGACCAGGTCGTCGCAGTCGAGAACGGGAAGCGACAGCGCCATCTCGTCTTCGCTGGCGGAGCTGGCGAGCACGATCTGCAGGCCGAGTGAACGGATTCGCTCGAACAGTTCACGGGTGCCGGGAAGGCGCCGCAGCAGGGGTGCCGCTTCGCGGAGGTAGCGCAGATGGGCCTCTTTGGCCCGGTCTTTGACGTCGTCGCCCGAGTCCCCGATCAGCGAGTCGAGGAGCCGACCTCCGTCCATCCCGATCGACCGGTGGATCCGCCACGACTCGACCTCGATCCCGAGGTCGTCGAAGGCCCTCGCCCATGCGTGGACGTGCAGATAGTTGGAGTCGACGAGGGTTCCGTCGATGTCGAACAGCACGGCGGGCGAGTTGGCCATCGCGCGGATATGCCCGCGAAGGGCCTTGCCTAAACGCCGTCACGAGACGATGAGCGTTCCCTTCATCGACGGGTGGTACACGCAGTAGAACTGATACTGCCCGGGCTGCGTGGGCGCGGTGAGTGTCTTTTCGCCGCCGCCGTCGACGTGTACATCGAAGGCGCCCTGTGCTTTCGATGTCACCGAGTGCTCGACGCCGTCGTTGTTGACGATGGTGATCTCGGTGCCCGGCGCGACGGTCAGCGGCTGGCCGAAGGCCATGTTCGCGATCGTCAGCGTGGGACCTGCGATTGCGGCTGGGCTGTGCTCGGTCGCGGTTGTCGTGCCATCGGCGGAGCTGCCCGATCCGCCACAAGCCGTCGCGAGCGCCGCGACGACAGCCATTGCCGCCAGCAACATGCCGATCTTCTTCACGTCAGACCCCTTACTTCTCGACCTACCTCCCTCACGAGCGGCGGGCCAAAAGGGTTCAGCCGAATCGAGTTTCCGTCACCGCATCCATTCGCGCTGCCTGACGAGGAACAGGGACAGCGTGACCGCCAGGAAACCGGCGGGCAGCCAGATCGCACGCACACCCAACGCGCCGGTGGCGAATGCACCCGCGAACGCGCCGGTCGCGAACGCCACTATCAGCGTGCCGTAGACGACGAGCGGGCGGCGCGCCTCCGCCCGCTTGTCCACCGCGCTGTCGTAGGCCGACTCCATGAAGCGCATCAGGTTGCCGGTGGTGGCCACGGGCAGGTAGGCCAGGTCGCCGATCTTGCGGAACAGGCCGATCTGCACCGCGGCGAGGAACGAGATCGGCACCGTGACGACGTTGTGGTCCACCGACGCGGGTACGAACCCGATCAGCGCGAGCACCACCGCCTGAATCCCGATCGTCCAGCGCAGCGAGTGCGGCACCACCTGCTCGACGCGGCCCGACTTGATATGGGACGCCAGCAGCATCCCCGTGATGAAGGCCAGCAGCGGCCAGACATGCGCCAAGGCCGCGGAGAACTGCCGTTCGGACACGTCGATCGCCGAGAAGATGACGTTCGCCGTCTGCACGTTGGCGAACACATGGCCGCGCGCCATATAGGTGTGCGCGTCGAGGAAGCCGTTCGTCAGTGTCAGCAGGACCGCGAACCACAGGGTGTTCGACCGTTCGGCGTCCGCCGGACCGGTGGCCGCATCCGTCACCCGGCAAACCTAGCGCCCGGAGTGGGTGTCGGGCGACGACGCGCCTGATGAGCAACGACACGGCGCGGGCGGTTCACGCCACGTAGCGGCCGAACCAGTCCTGCACCCGCCGCCACGCGTCCTCTGCGGCCGCCGCGTTGTAGCGATCGGCATTGGTGTCGTTGAAGAACGCATGGTTGGCGTCGGGCTCGGTGACCAGCTCGTGCACCAACCCGGCCTTCTCCAGCGCCGCCTTCGCCGCGGGCTCGGTTTTGTTCACCCGGTCGTCGAGCGCCCCGTAGAAGCCCAGCACCGCAACATCTTTGGAGCCGGCGAAGTCCGGGTTGTCAGGAGTCGGGCCGTAGAACGGCACGGCGGCGGCCAGCTCAGGCGATCCTGCGGCAAGCAGTCGCCACACCAGTCCCCCGCCCATGCAGAACCCGACTGCGGCGAGCTTCTTGCCGGGTACGCGTCGCGCCAGCTCGCCGATGCCGGACTTCAGGTCGGCGACGAACTGTTCGTTGGGAATGTCGCCAAGCGCAGCGGTCGCCTCCGCGGGGTCGGCGAATGTCGCGGTGCCGCCCCGCGCCGAGAGCAGGTCGATGGCGAGCGCCGAGTAACCGATTCCCGCGAACCGGCCCGCCACTGACCGAACCCAGTCGTTGAGGCCCTTGTTCTCGTGGATCACCAGCACACCGCCGCGGGCGTCCGGCGCTTCCGCCCACGCGGCCTGCAGCTCACCCTGCGGTCCGGCCCAGGTGATCGGCGCAGTCGGCAACGACGTGTCCGATCCCGGTGGCGGGGCCTGTGCCGCCGTGGACTCACTCGACGTCGCCGCGCCGGTCGAGGTCGCAGGCGCGTCCGTCGTGGGTTTCTTGTTCTCACCGCACGCGGCGATCAACGCGGTGGCCGCCGCAGTGCCCACTCCGAGGAGCGCCAACCTGCGCAGTGCTTCGCGACGGGAGAGCAACCCGTCGACGTGATCGGTGGCGATTTCCTCTGCGATGTAGCGCTGTAGTGGAGTCACGTTGGCGAGTATGCGCTCGAATCCTCGGCTCCGACCAGAAGCGAAGGCGCACGCGCAATACTGAAGCCGATGGATGCGGCGACGGACGGCCAGCCACTGCGTGGGCGCGTCGCCGTGGTGGCGGGTGCGACGCGCGGTGCGGGCCGCGGCATCGCCGCCGCGCTCGGCGAGGCGGGCGCGACCGTGGTCTGCACCGGTCGCACGTCGACCTTCGGGGGCAAGGTCTCGGACTACGACCGGCCCGAAACAATCGAGGAAACAGCCGCGCTCGTCGACGAGCTCGGGGGCGACGGCGTGGCAATCCCTGTGGACCATCTCGAGCCGGGCGAGGTGCGCGCGCTCGCTCACCGACTTCGCGGCGACTACGGCGCCATCGACATCCTCGTCAACGACATCTGGGGTGCCGAGGTGCTCAAAGGCGCGCCTCCCACGTGGAATCGGCCGATCTGGGAACACGACCTCGACGACGGACTGCGGATCCTGCGGCTCGGCGTCGACACCCACCTGATCACGTCGCACTGCCTTCACCCGCTGCTGGTCGAGCGACCCGGCGGCCTGCTGGTCGAGGTGACCGACGGCACCCGCGATCACAACGACGCGAACTTCCGGATCTCGGTGTTCTACGACCTGGCCAAGACCGCGGTGAACCGGTTGGCGTACGCGCACGGACACGAGCTGCAGGCCTACGGCGCCACCGCCGTTGCCGTCACCCCCGGGTGGCTGCGTTCGGAGATGATGCTCGACAACTGGGGCGTCACCGAGGCCACCTGGCGCGCCGCCCTCGAGGCGAATCGCCCCGACGGCTCGCCGACGGCGCCGCCGGGGTTCGCCGAGTCGGAATCGCCGCGGTTCGTCGGCCGCGGCGTTGCCGCGCTCGCGGCCGACCCGCGCCGGGCCAGGTGGAATCAGCACTCGGTGACATCGGCTGAACTCGCACGCGAATACGGGTTCACCGACATCGACGGCAGGCAACCCGACAGCTGGGCCCAGACATCGGAGTAGACACTTTCTGAGATCTGTTGACTCCGCAGTGCACGGCCTGTTTCATGGCGGGGTGACGTTCGACGTGATCATCCGCAACGGGCGCTGGTTCGACGGTACGGGTGCCCCGTCCGCGATCCGGAACCTCGGCATCCGAGGTGGGCATGTCGCCGCGGTGACGCCCGACGACCTCGACGAGACGGACTGCCCGACCGTGGTCGACGCTGCGGGCAAGTGGGTGCTGCCTGGCATGCTCGACATCCACACCCACTACGACGTCGAGGTGCTCAACGGTCCGTCGCTGTCGGAGTCTCTGCGTCATGGGGTGACGACGGTGATGCTGGGGTCCTGCTCGCTGTCGACGGTGTACGTCGACGGCGAGGATGCAGGCGACATCTTCGGCCGCGTCGAGGCCATCCCCCGCGACCATGTCATCGCCGCCGTCGACGACCACAAGACGTGGTCGAACGGCGAAGAGTACATCCGGGCACTGGAAAACCGTCCGCTCGGGCCCAACGTCGCCGCGTTCATCGGGCACTCCGACATGCGGGCAGCTGTCATGGGGTTGGATCGCTCAACGCAGAAGCGGAAACGTCCGACCAGGGCCGAGCAGGCGCGCATGGAACGCATGCTGTCCGAGGCGCTGGCGGCGGGCTTCGTCGGAATGTCCTCGCAGCAGTTGCTTTTCGACAAGCTCGACGGCGATGTGTGCCGGTCGCGGACGCTGCCGTCGACCTACGCCAAGCCCAGAGAGTTGCGCCGGTTGAAGTCGATGCTTCGCCGTGCAGGCCGGGTTCTGCAGTCGGGGCCCGACATTGGAAATCCTCTCAACCTGGGTTCGCAGCTGGCCCAGTCGCTCGGGATTCTGCGCAGGCCGCTGAAGACCAGCCTGTTGTCGGCCGCCGACGTGAAGTCCAATCCGTATGCGGTGCTGGGGATGGGGCCGGCGGCGCGGTTGATCAACCGGCTCGGCGGCGACTTCCGCTGGCAGCATCTCCCGGTGCCGTTCGAGGTGTATGCCGACGGGATCGACCTCGTCATCTTCGAGGAGTTCGGCGCGGGCGCGGCGGCGCTGCATCTTCGCGACGAGGTGGAACGTAATGCGATGATGCGCGACGAGTCCTACCGCCGCACGTTCCGCAAGCAGTACGAGAGCAAGTTCGGCGTGCGGGTGTGGCACCGCGACTTCTTCGACGCCGAGATCGTCGACTGCCCGGACCCCTCGGTGGTCGGCAGGTCCTTCGGTGCGGTCGGCATCGAACGCGGCGGTCTGCACCCCGTCGACGCTTTCCTCGATCTGGTGCTCGAACACGGCAGGGCGCTGCGATGGCGCACCACGATCTCCAACCACCGGCCTGAGGTGCTGAAGAAGCTGGCGCGCGATCCCGGTGTGCAGATGGGCTTCTCGGACGCCGGTGCGCACCTGCGCAACATGGCGTTCTACAACATGGGCCTTCGCCTGCTGCGCCATGTCCGCGACGCCGAACGCGCCGGAGCACCGTTCATGTCGATCGAGCAGGCCGTGCATCGCCTGACCGGGGAGCTCGCCGACTGGTACCGCATCGACGCGGGCCATCTCCGCATCGGTGACCGCGCCGACGTCGTCGTCGTCGACCCCGAGCGACTCGACTCGACCCTGGTCGACTACGCCGAGGACAGCGTCGAACAGTACGGCGGGCTGGCGCGGATGGTGAACCGCAACGACGACACCGTCTCGGCGGTATTCGTCGCCGGCCGTGCGGTTCTCATGGACGGTGCGCTGACCGACATCGTCGGCGTGCAGCGTACGGGCCGCTTCCTTCGGGCCGAGCAGACTGCGTCCGCGCAGGCACACGACGACAAGGAGCTGACCGGTGTCCATTGAGCAGATCGTCCTCGGCATGTGGAAGGCGCTGTCCGACCGCGACTGGGACGCGGTGAAGAGCTTCCTGGCCGACGACTGCCTGTACGTCGACATGCCGATGCCCGCCGTCTCGGCTCGCGGCCAGGAGAACATCATCACGCGGCTGAAGATCGGTCTCGAGTCGTTGTCGTCGTACGTCAACCATGACGGACTGCTGCTGAGCAACGGAACCGACGTCGTCTACGAGCATTCCGAGACCTGGGGCTGGCCGAGCGGGGAGACCGTTCGACTGCCGTTCGTCTCGGTCCATCGGGTCGAGAACGACAAGATCACCCTGTGGAAGGACTACTCGGACTTCAACACGTTGCTGTCCGCGGCGCCGCCGTCCTACGTGGAAGGTCTTGGGACCGTTGATACGTCGTGGGTGTACGACGCGAGCGAACTCGTCTGAGGCGGCGGCTCACAGGCTCCACGCCAGCCGGAACTTCTCGGTGAGGTCCTCCTCGCCGAGATGCCCGTAGGTTTCGGCTTCGTAGCGCCGCACCGCGACGGTCGCGTCGACCACCGGATCGCCCAGGATGCCGCGGATCAGCGCTGACCCGTCGAGAAGGTCGATGGCTTCACGCTGGCTCGTCGGCAACAGGGTGATTCCCGCCGCATCCCGCTGCCCGTCGGTCAGCGTGGACGGGTCGACGGCGGTCTCCTGCGGCAGGCTCAGTGTCCGCTCGATACCGTCGAGCGCCAGCCCGAGGATGGCCGCCGTCGCGAGGTAGGGGTTCGCCGACGGGTCGACCACCTTCACTTCGACGTTGGCCCCGAGCGGATTGCTGCTGCCGCCGGCGAGGAATCGCACTGCCGCCTCGCGGTTTTCGGTTCCCCAGCAGACATAGGCGCCTGACCAGTGTCCAGGCTGCATGCGGAGTCCCGACAGGATGGAGCCGCACAGGATGCCCTCCGCCTCGCGGAGCCCCGCAACCACGCCGGCGATCGCGGACTCCCCCTCCGGCGTCATCTCCCTCGCGCCGGATCCGTCCGAGAACAGCGGCCGGGCGTCGCGCTGAAGCGAGAAGTGTTGATGCGCACCCGATCCCACGCTTCCGGCGAACGGCACCGGCGAAAGGCTGACCCGCAGGCCGTACTGTCTGGCCACCCTGCCGACGATCATCCTCATCAGCATCAGCTGGTCGGCCGCGGCGGTCGGAGGCTGCGGGGTGAGCGAGATCTCGAACTGGTTCAGTCCGTACTCGGGGTGAAACTGCTCGAGGGACAGCCCGGAACCCGTCGCGGCGTTGGTGACATCACGGACGAAGCCCTCGTGTTCGAGGACTCCGGCGAGCCCGTACTGCGCCCAGAGGTGCGCGGGCAGCGCGGCGCCGTCCGGCCCGACGAGAACGAATTCCATCTCGTGGCCGACGAGCGCGTCGATACCCGCATCGGCGAGCCGGGATTCGATGCGGGACAGCGCCCCGCGACAGCAGTAGGGATCCGGTTGACCGTCCTGGTCGAAGAAAGCCCCTGGCGCCCAGGCCAATCCGTCGCCGAGGATGCGCAGCGCGCCGAGGTCGATCCTGATCCGCTGATCCCCGACCACGCCGAGGTCGCCCGAGAACGCGATACCCGTCTGATCGATCGTGAACACATGCCAGACGGGGCTGGCGCCCAGACCGGGGTCGGCGAACGCCCCCATTTTCCGGAGGGGAATCGTCTTGGCCTGGGTCAGCCCGGCGGGGTTGACGACGCTGCCGATCAGGGTGGCGACCCCGTCGGACTCGAGTTGGGCGATGGCCGCTGCGGCGAGGGGTTTGGCTGCCATGGCAGCCATTCTGCCCGCCCGCACGCGTGTCGCTACAAGGTGATCTTGCAGCTCTGGCCGATGTCGAGCGTGCGCAGCATCCTGCCCATGCCCAACCACATCGCGCAGGACAGCGCGAGGTCGGTCATCAGTTCGTCGCTGAAGTGGTCACGCGCCCGGTCCCAGAAGTCCTCGTCGTCGCGCAGGCCGGTGTGGTCGCTGGCGAAGCGCTCCGCGAACTCGGCGGCGATCCTCTCCTGGTCGCTGTAGCCCGGCCATGTCCGCCACACCGCCGCATGGTCGTAGAGGTCCTCGTCCACACCGGCCGCGCTGCCCTCGGAGTCACGGGTGTTCTGGCACACCACGCACTCGTTGTCGAGCGCGATGACCATCCGTGCCAGCTCGCGCACGCGCATCGGAAGCCGGTTCTTGTTGTAGACGGCGTCGACGAACGCGACCATCCCCGTACCGATCTCGGGCGATCTCACCGCCCAGGCGGCGGCGTCGTCGTCGGCGAAGTCCCCAATGCGGCTCATGGGCCGAAATCGTACGCCGACGGCCCCAAAAGTGGAACACGTTCTAGAAAGAGGGGTGTCGGCGCAGGTCGGTCAGCTTGCGGCGGTGGCCGGCGCGAAGCGGTCGTCGCCCCAGTCGCGTTGCACCAGGACGCGGTGTCCGATCCGCTCCAGCGCCTCCTCCACCTGTTGGCGGTCCGGCCGCCCCTCGAACGACGACGAGGACGCGAGCTTTTCGACGATACGGTTGGCGAGTGCTGCCGATGCGCAGCCCACCTGGCTCACGCCCGACTGGGTGAGCCAGAGCTGGTCGCCCGTGCGGAGCGCGTAACCGGATTCGACGAGCCGGTCGAACGTCGACTCCAGGATCTCCCGCGGTACCCGCAGACGCTCGGCGATGTCGGAGAGCCGTGCAGAGCCGAACACCTGGCTCTGCCGATAGATCTGGATCAAACCCCACAGCAGTGCGATGTCGGATTCGCAACCGGCCTGTCCCGCGATGTTGCGCAGCCTGATCTCCGGCGAGTTGCGCATCAGCCGTCCGATCGCGACCTCGAGGATCTTCTCCGGCGACTCGTTGCTCGGCATGCCGAAGCCTTCGCCGAGGTCGGTGGCCGACACCGCCTCCGTCTCGCGCAGCGGAACCTCTCGAAGGAACAGCGAGACGACGAAGCCGACCACCGCGACGGGAACCGCACAGAGGAACACTGTGCCGAGCGAGTCCGCATATGCGGTGACGATCGGCGCAGCCGCCTCCGGTGACAGCGCGTGCAGTGCCTGAGGTGACTCCGCCGCCCGCGGCGGCGCTCCGGCGGCCATCAGCGCGGGTCCGATCCGGCTTGCCAGGAAGTTGGCGAACAGCGAGCCGAATATCGCTGCGCCGAATGAACTTCCGATCGTCCGGAAGAACGTGACGCCCGAGGTCGCCACCCCGAGATCGTCGAAGCGTGCGGTGTTCTGCACGACGAGCACGAGTACCTGCATGCACAGGCCGATCCCGGACCCGAGCACGAAGAGATACACCGACTGCCGCCATGTCGGGGTGGCGGCGTCCATGGTTGAGAGCAGCGCGAAACCCGCGGCCATGATCGCGGTGCCCGCAACCGGGAAGATCTTGTACCTGCCGGTGCGCCCGACGATGTTGCCACTGCCGATCGAGGTGATCAGCATGCCTGCCACCATCGGCAGCGTGCGCAGTCCGGACGTGGTGGCGGACACTCCGTCGACGAACTGCATGAAGGTGGGTAGGAAAGTCAGTGCGCCGAGCATGGCGAAGCCGACGATGAAGCCGAGGATGCAGCACACCGTGAAGACCGGGCTGGCGAACAGCCGGATCGGCAGTATGGGTTCGGCCGCCCGCATTTCCACCCGGACGAACACGGCGAGCGATACGGCTGACGCCACGAACAGCCCGATGATGACCGGCGACCCCCAGGCGTACTCGCCGCCGCCCCAGCTCGTGGCGAGCGTGAGTCCCGAGGCGCCGAGGCCGACGAACAGGATCCCTGCGTAGTCGATCACCGGTTTGGTCGATCGGGCCAGCGCAGGAATGGCCGCCGCCCCGACGAGCAACACCACGACGGCAACCGGGATGTTGATCCAGAAGGCCCACCGCCAGGTGAGGTGGTCGGTGAAGAACCCGCCGAGCAACGGCCCGATGACAGTCGTGACGCCGAACACCGCCCCCAGCGCGCCCTGGTAGCGGCCACGTTCCCGCATCGGGATGACCTCGCCGATGACCGCCATGGCCGTCACCATGATGGCGCCACCGCCGATGCCCTGGAGCGCGCGGGACGCGACCAGCATGGTCATCGAACCGCTCAGGCCGCACAACACCGACCCGGCGAGGAAGAACAGCACTGACACCTGGAAGACCGCTTTGCGGCCGAACAGGTCACCGAGCTTGCCGACGATCGCCGTGACGATGGTCGAGGCCAGCAGATAGCTTGTGACCACCCAGGATTGGTGACCCGCACCGCCGAGGTCGGCGACGACCGTGGGAAGTGCGGTGGCGACGATGGTCTGGTCGAGCGCGGCCAGCAGCATGCCCAGCAGCACCGCAACGAAGATGAAGTTGCGACGCTGGAGGCTGATGCCTGCGCTGCTCGACTCGGGGTCCGAGACAGCGGCCGCCGATGCCTGACTCGTCATGCCTGCCTTTCGTCGGTAACCGTTCCCTGAGCCATATCGTTAGACAGGCTACAAAAGTTACGGAGACCCGGGCAGGGTTACACGCGTGGGCGACCGCGAAACGTGCGGTCGCCGACGTGGCTAACCGGCGGTGCTACCAGGCGGCCGGGAAACGCATTGAGCCAGGTAGAGCTCCTCGCCGAGCTTGTTCATCAGCTCGAGTTGGGTCTCGAGGTAGTCGATGTGGTTCTCCTCGTCGGCGAGGATCGCCTCGAAGATGTTCGCCGAGGTCGCGTCTTCCTTCTCGCGGCACATGATGATGCCCGGTCGCAGCCTGGCCACCACCTCGTACTCGATGGCGAGGTCGGCCTCGAACTGCTCCTTGACCGTCTGGCCGACCCGCAACGAGAACAGCCGTTGGTAGTTCGGCAGGCCGTCGAGAAGGAGGATGCGATCGGTGATCGTCTCGGCATGCCGCATTTCATCGAATGATTCGGCGCGCGTATGGGAAGCCAATTCGGTGAAGCCCCAATTCTCCTGCATTTTGGCGTGCAGGAAATATTGGTTGATTGCCGTCAACTCGCTCGTCAACTGCTCGTTGAGCAGCTTCAGAACGTCGGGGTCCCCTTGCATGCTGGCTCCTTAGCGCCGGTGCGCGTGATGAGGTCGGTGGGCTGTGGCTGTGCACCTCAATCTAGTGCACCGCGATGACGGACCGCCTCAAGTTGTGCTGATAGCGAGGTGTGTTTCCCGCGTTGCGGCAACGAACTTCGGCAGGTGGACGAAAATGGGTCACGGCGAGATGGGCTGCCTAGGCCAAGTCCGCCGCGGGCCTGTGGACTGGCTGGCCAAAGTAAGGTTAGACTGCGCTAACATGATTGCGAGCGCATCGGAACGAAGGTTAACGATGAGTGAGTTGAGTTTGCACTCACTGATTCTCGCCTGCGATTTTCATGTCGACGACGTCGAGCGGATGTGGAATTGGCTCAAAGGTCGTCGTGACAATTTGGCGTCGATCGGTGCGCATCATGTCGTGCTCTACACCTCGATATGGGAACCCGGCCGGGTATTGGTGACCATCGGAATCCGGCACGCGAACTCGATACGGGACGTGATCGGGTCCCCCGCGGTCTTCGAGTGGTTCGACATCGCGGGCCTCGACGACATTCCCCCGATCTTCGGCGGTCAGGTTGTCGAGAAGATCGATCTGGACTCTCCGTCGTCCGAAGAACACGTCGGGCGGGTGGTGGTCGGAGTGATGTCGTCGGTCGACGACGTGGCGACGCTGATGGAGAAGGTTCACGACGGGCTTGACCGGTTCAAGCGGGGCGGCGTCCGCAAGATCTGGGTCTACGGCGCACTCGACGACGGGCAGGAAGTGATGATCTTGCAGGAAATCGACAACGAGATCAGCGCACGGCAGTGGATCGACCACCCGGATGCCGCCGCGGAATGGATGTCGAATGCCGGCCTGGGTGCTTACCCGACGCAGTTCGTCGGCAGGTTCGCCCACCTCATGACCATCGATAGCAGGAACTGACTTCGACCATGTTCGTCTGCCTCTGCACCGGAGTCACCAGCCACGTCGTGGACGAGTGCGTCGCCAAGGGCGCCTCGACGTCGAAGGAAGTGGCAGCGGCGTGTGGGGCGGGTTCGGATTGCGGACGGTGCAGGCGCACGGTGCGCGCGATCATCGAGGCACACTTCGCCAGCAACGGCGCGACCTCGACGGTGTGAGGCGCTAGCCGGCACTTCCCTGCTTGCTCGTGAATGCCGCGAGCGCATCGGCGTTGGCTGCGGCACCCATGAGTTTCGCGAAGTGCGCGTTCTCGCGCTCGGTGGCCGCCTTGATGCCCGGCCGTGACGGCTCCGCGATCGTCTGCTTGACGGCCATCAGACTCGGAATCGGCTTTGTGGCAAGGACTTCGGCGTGTCGACGGGCTTCAGTCAACAGGTCGTCAGGCTGACAGACCTTCCACACCAGTCCCATCCGCAGCGCCTCGTCCGCGGACACCCACTCCGACGACATCAGGAGCCACACCGCGTTCTGACGACCGATCAACTGGGGCAGCAGGTAGGACGACGCCGCCTCAGGCGCCACGCCGAGGCTGGTGAACGGACACTTCAACCGCGCTTCTGAGGACATGAAGACGAGGTCGGCATATCCGAGAATGGTTGTGCCGATACCGACCGCGAGGCCGTTGACCGCGCAGATGAGCGGTTTGGGGAAGTCGGTCAACGCGTCGATCATCGACGTGAAATGACTGCCCTGTTGGGCGAGCGCCGGGTCGGTGATGCGCGACTGCATCTCGTTGAGGTCGTTGCCCGCGCTGAACGCCCTGCCGTTGCCGGTCATCAGCACCACCGCGACCTCGGGGTCCTCGGCGGCGTCGCCGATCGCCTGCGCGGTGGCCTCGTACAGGGCCTCGTTGAACGCATTGAGAACCTCGGGACGGTCGAGGGTCAGAGTCCGTACCCGGTTGTCGTCGGTGATCTCGAGGGTCACCGCGCAAGGGTAAGGCTCGGGCGGTGCTGTGCATGCGAGCGGGTGCGACGGCGCGGCACGGCGACGCTGCTTAAGGTGGGGCCCGTGCGGGTTCTCGGACTGTGCCGCGTCCACAACGGCGGCCGCACCGTCGCCCGTACCCTCGACTCGCTGGCCAGCTTCAGCGACGACGTCTACGTGGTCGACGACCGCAGCACCGACGACACCGCGGCCATCGTCGCCGCACATCCCGCGGTCACCAACGTCGTGAGCGCACACCCGGGCCTGCCGGACACGCCCTGGCTGATCCCGGAAGGCGTGGGTCTCGAACTGCTCTACCGGATGGCCGATTTCTGCCGCCCGGACTGGGTGGTGATGATCGACGCCGACCAGAGAATCGAATGCGATGTCGACGTGCGTGCGCTCTTGGCGCAGACCCCACCGGAGACGGCCGCCCTTCTCTGCCCCATGATCGGCACATGGGACGACCCGCGCTTCCCGGAGATGATCCCGGTGATGGGCAGCGGCGCGGCGCTGCGGGGGCCGTTCTGGCGCTGGCGCCCTGGTCTGCGGGCCGGCGACAAGCCGCTGCACAACCCGCACTGGCCGAACGACATCGGCACGCTCGGTGACATCGCGCAGGTCGACGGGGTTCGGGTCGTGCACGACGGCTGGTCCACGTTGGCCGAACGGATTGCCAAGGTGCACCAGTATTTCCGGCTTGATCCCGACTGCGTGTCCAACTTCGGTGTGGCGTATGACCGCTCGCTGCTGTTCGGTTACCGGCTCGATGAGATCGACCTGCTGAAAGCCGACTACGCCAAGCGCATCAGCGGCGACTTCGACGCGCCGGAGGCGCGCTTGCCCGTCGGCGACCGGCACTTCGCGATCGGCCGGGGCTACGGTCCACGCGCGGGCGCCTTCCACCCCGGGATCGACTTCGTGGTCGACGGGCGTACGCCCGTCATCGCGGTGGAGGACGGAACCGTGAGCGACACAACGGAACACGGCATCACCGTCGATCACGGGGAGTACGAGGCGAGGTACGCGTTCCGCCGGGAGAACGTCTCGAGTCCGTCGGCTGGTGACGTCGTCACAGCGGGAAGCCCCATCGGCGTGCTCGACGGCGTGACTGACGCGACGCTGCATTTCGAGGTGCGCACCAGCGGCAGGCACACCAATCCGGTTCGTCACCTCGCGAACTTGGGCCTGCGTCCATGGCCGCAACTCGGCCGACTCCGCCCCGTCGCGGGCAGCTATCTGCCGTCGAGTGACTGCCCCATCGTCGCCACCGACTGACGAGGTGGCTGCAGTTCCCCGAGCAGCGATCGGGCGGCCCGGATGGTCGAGCGAACCTCTTGAAGCAGCCTGGCCGGGTGCTGGCGGTCGGACTCCCCCAGCGACTCGTAGCGCTCGATCCCGAAACCGGTTGTCTGCACCGAGATTCCGAACGGCAGGCTCAACGTGCGCAGCGCGTCGAAATGCTGGAAGGCGGCGTACGGCTGCCCGGTGGCCATCAGGCATGTCGCGCCCTGCATGGCCATGGCGCGGGCGCTGTGGGTGAAGGTGTCGGCGGATGTGGCGCGTCGGTTCGCGGGGTCCGGTGACGGTGCCTCCAGCAGCGTGACCGGCACACCGGCCGAGGTCTGCGCTGCGGTGTAATGCCACGCGGCCTCGTCCCGCTGCGGATTGTCGGCCCGAAGGCGGCCATGCTCGAGCGCGTCGCGCGCATCGATTCCGAATGCGTCGGCGGCCGCCGCGGCCACCAACTCGAACTCGGTCCGCGCATGGGGCGCGCACGCCGCCACGGCGTCGCTCTCGGAGGGCAGCAGCCGTCGTGATGCCGCTGCCATCACGACGTGACCGATGCCGTATTCGGCGACCAGTTCCCTGGCGAACTGTGCGCGCAGCACGTTGGCGTACCGTCCGCCACCGACGAGCAGGAGATAATCGAAGCCGCGACCGGTCGGCCCGTACCCGGTCAGCAGCCCCAATTTCCGTACCAGAGCGCAGATCCTGTTCAGCTGGGCGACGGGCAGCCGCAGCGGGCTGATCTCCCACCGGGCCGCGCCCGCGCCGTCCTGGCAGCTCACCCGACCGGCTCGGCGGGCGCGGGTGCGGTAATCCCACACCGCGCTGAACTCCTCGAGGAAAGCCAGACGCGCATCGAGGTCGGGGTGCGGCGCGAACACGCCGCCGAAGAGCGTGACCAGCTCGACCAAGGCGGGGTGCGCGGTCCACGAGTCGATCTGACGAATTGCGCCATGTGTCCAGCCGGCGGACAACAGATCACCACTTCCTTCCCCCCGAAGCGGAGGCACTACCCGTTGCTGTAGACGCGCGTCGGTGCGACCAGAACCGCTGCGCGACGCTGTTCGACCATCGTGCGGTCGTAGGCGTCCCAGTCGTCGTGAGTGCCGCCCGCCGCGCTGAACACGTCGCGTAGCAGGATTCTGAGTTGGTCGGCGTCGGTTAGCCACGGTTGTGGGTCGTCGGGTCCCGCGATCTCGGCGGTGCCCTCCACGGTCGCCCACTGCCATCCGTTGCGGAATGTGGCGGCGAGTTGTGGACGGGCCCGCAGGTTCGCCAGCTTCACCCGCCCGTAGGTCACGAAGGCGAGGGTGGGCCTGCCGGTCGCCGGATGCGGCAGCACGCCCGCGTTCACCAGCGACGCCTGGATCGTGTTGTCGGCGCGCAGCGTCGACACCACTGTCAGCCCGTTGTCCCCGCGTGCCAGCGCCACTGCGTCCTCGAGCGTCGTCATCTGCTCACCTTTGCTTTCTGGCCGTCGAACGGGTTGCGGTAGACGAACCGACTGGTGGGCACCGTGTCGACGTTCTCGTTCGCTCCGAACGCGGAGGTGCTCGCGACCATCCGCTCCATCCGGCTGCGGAGGTCGTCGTCGTCGGCCGCGCCGAAGAATGCGTGTAGATCGGAAACCGCTTCGATCGGAAACAGTTCCTCCACGATCGCCGACAGCACGGGTGCGCCCGCAGTCAGCGTGCGGACGACAGCGTTCTGTGTGTAGCCGAACGTCGACTGGGTTTCGATCGCGACCGGTGTGTGGTCGATGTGCCAGCGCGAGTACCAGGTCTGCTCGTCGATGTCTGCCGGCCTTCGCAGGAGGGCGACGTTGGCCAGCCCCGCGGTGCGCTGACCGGGCACGGTCGACGGCGGCACCAGCGGCACCGACTCCGTCACGAGATATGCGGCCACCTCCTCGCACTCCTTCTGCAACAGTGCGGTCGCTGCGTGCACCTGCGGGCCGTAGCACTGCTGCGCCCACACGCTGACGAGCGCAACCACCGGCGGGTCCATCGTCGTCAGTGTCATCAGCGAGTCCCGCACCTCGGCGTCGCGGACGTTGATGGCCAGACCCGGCAGCCCGATGTCGAGCAGATCGGCTGCCACCTTCGCGCGCAAACGCGCGCACCATGCGTCGTCGGCGTCGACTCCGCGGAGAGTGAGGATGACTTTCTCCACGATCCGAACCTAGCGGACGAGTGACGCACACCGACGGGCCCGACGTGTCGACGTGGCGTGTCCACCGATGCGGTAGCGACGGGGTGAGAATGGTCGAGTGAGCAGAATCGCGGGCCTGCGAATGCACCTGCCGGACAACGGCGCCGTCGCCCGCAGCCTGCTCGGCGTGCTGGCCCTGACGGCGTTGGCGCTGGTGTGGGGTCCGCACGGAGCGGCCACGTCGACGGCCGCCGCCGGTGCCGTCGCGGGCGCCATCGCGCTGCAGGACAATCCGCTCGGCCGGATTCCGATCGTGCTCGCCGTGTCGGTGGAGCTGGGCATCGCTGTTCTGGCAGGCGGGTTGAGCTCGGGCTACAGCGTGGCGTTCGTGATCGTGATCGGCCTGTGGTGCTTCATGGCGGGCATGCAGTGGGCCGTCGGCGCCCCCGCCGGGCTGCTCGCCGGGGCGTCGGGTCTGCTGCTGGTCATCCAGCAGCCGCAGCCGGGTCTCGCGGCACTGGGCTCCGCGCTGTTCGCCGTCGCCGCTGGGCTGACGCAGGCCGTGCTGATCGCCGTGTGGCCGCCGCGGCGATGGCAGCTCGAGCGCGACGCCCTGACCAAGGTGTACCGCTCACTGAGCGCCGACGCCCGACTGCTCGCCACGGAGGAGTCGGCGCAGGTCGACTCGTCGCAGCTGCTGGACTGCAAGGAAGCGTTCAGCGCCAACGAGACACCGTCCGGCCGACGCTCATCCGCCTACCGGGACTGGCACGCGCTGCCCGAGCAGATCGCCAAGACGTTGACGGCGTTTCGCGGCAACGCCGCAGGCAGCGAAGCGATCGCCGACCTGCTGCTGGCGGCGGCCGACATGCTCGCTGCCATCGCCGCGCAGAGCCGGACGGCGCGCAGGGACGCGGTGTACGCCCTCGCGCGTGTCGACAGCGCGGTCGCGGCGGTGCCCACGGACATGGCTGTCGCGCAGCGCCTTTCGCGTCAGCTTCACCGCGCGGACACCCTGCGGTTCGGCAGACGCCACCTCGCGGACTGGACGGCCGCGTTCACGACGGCGTTCGGGATGGCCAAGCGACATCTCAACCCGACGTCGCCGATAGCGCGGCATGCGGTGCGTGTCGCGGGAGCGGTCGCCTCGGGCACCGCAATCGCGCGCTTCGCCGAGGTGCCCGCGGGCTACTGGATTCCGCTGACGGTGCTGCTCGTGATGAGACCGGAGACCGCCCACACCTACACGCGGTGCGTCGGCCGGGCCCTCGGCATCTGCGCCGGCGTCGTCGTCGCCTCGGCGCTGACCCTGCTCTGGCAGCCGACCGGCCTGGCGGCGGCGGTGCTGGCCGTGCTGTTCCTCGGCATCACCTACGCGGTGTCGGTCTTCGGATACATCGCGGTGACGGCGGCGTTCGGCGCGACGATCGCACTCCTGCTCGACATCACCGATCCCTCGTGGCCGGTCGGCGACCTGCTGCTGGCGGTCGTCATCGGCACCGCCCTGGCGGTCCTCTTCCACGTCGTCATCCCCGATGATGCGCTGATCCGGCTCCGGCAACGGGCGGGTGAGTTGTTGAAAACCGAAATCGACTACGCGGCAACGGTCATCAAAGCGTTCGTGCACGACCTCGACAACCCGTCCGATGCCCTCGCCGCGGCGTGGCAGCGCGCGGTCCGGGCCCGGTCGGCGTTCGAGGCCGCGGCGGGGGCGACCCGCGTGGAGTCCAAGGAGCTGAGGCGCTGGCTGAGGTCGTTCCGCGCCGCGCTCAACGCGGTGACCAGCTCGTGCACGTCGCTGGAACAGAGCCTGCCGCCGCATCCCTCGACCGCGTTGAGCCGCGAGTTCGTGCTTGCCGTCGACGACTACGTCGAGGTGTTGCGCGGCGACCCGCCGACTCCCGCAACGCCGTGGAGCATCGACACGGATCAGCTCGCGGCGGCAGACCAGCAGCTGCGGGATGCCGCAACGCACATCGTCTCCGACGACGGGTCAGCGCGGGTGCTGGTGGCGGAGATCGGCACGATCACCAGGAGCCTTGCGAGCATCGTCGGCACCGAGGTCGACGCCCGTGACGCCGCACCGTCCTGAGCGGCGCCTCAGTTGTCGTCGCGCGCCCATTTCGGCGTGATGAACACGCCCTCGGCCTCCACGGTGACGCCTTCGTCGTCGGCCAGATGGCCGACCACGTAGGTCTTCACACCCTCGGTGCGATCGATTCGGGCTTCGGCGTGAAGTCGACCGAGCCGCGTGGTGCGCAGGTAGCGCAACGTGATCGTGCCGGTGAACCGCGGCATGATCCCGTCGCTGGCCGCCTCGCCCAGCACATGGTCGAGCACCAGGGCCGAGATGCCGCCGTGCACGTGACCCGGCGGCCCCTCGTACGGCGCACCGACGACGAAGTCAGTGTATGCGCCACCCGCTTCATCACGGTTGATCACCAGCGGCGGCGCGATCGGATTACGAATGCCCACAACGGGATTCCCCCACGCCATCCGATCGCCCGCCGTCGTGTACCGCACGCCGTACGCGCCGTCGATCTGCCTGGCCCGCAGCCGTGCGGTGGCGGCATCGATCTCGGCTTTGACTGCGGCCACCTCGTCGGGGTCGACCTCTGTCCGGATCGTCGCGTCGACGAGTTCGCGGACCGACTCGGCCAGCGGCTGGTACACGGCGCGCATCCGCTCGACATCCTCGGACGTCAGGTCGCCGATGTGGGTGAACTCGAGCACGCCAAAACTAGAACACGTTCTCAGGCGCCAAGTCGAATCGCGGGCGTCGCGGTCGAGATCGCCCAGCACGTAGACGGGTGAGTCGTGCCGGACGACGAGTGCTCGGCCTGATCGGGACCGGATGGAGCAACACGATTGCAATGCGGCGGTACCACGACCGCCATCATTCCGTGAAAAAAACAGCTGTGGTTGCTGGCGCAGCAGGTCCGTCGGTCGGTCCATCGGTGGCCGAGATCCTCAATTGGCATGCCGGTGGAAGCGGCTCGCCGACGAAGACGGCGGCGCGGGTCGCCGACGCGATCGCCGCGGGCGGAGACGACGGGACCTGGCTTTCCGTTGTCCCGCGCGATCAGCTGATCGCGGCCGCCGATGCCATCGAACAACGCCCCGCGGCGCGCACACTGCCGCTCTACGGTGTGCCCTTCGGGGTCAAGGACAGCATCGACGTCGACGGTGTGCCCACGACACTGTCCTGTCCTGACTACGCGTACGTCGCTGCGACGACCGCGCCCGCGGTGCGCAGGCTTCTCGATGCGGGCGCCCTCTACGTCGGCAAAACCAACCTCGATCAGTTCGCCACCGGACTCAACGGCACGCGCACTCCGTACACCGTGCCGCGCAGCGTCTACGGCAATGACATGATCTCGGGCGGTTCGAGTTCGGGCTCCGCCCTGGCGGTCGCGCTCGGGCAGGTGCCGTTCTGTGTCGCCACCGACACCGCAGGCTCCGGCCGGGTGCCCGCGGCACTCAACGGCGTCGTCGGATACAAACCGTCGCGGGGGCTCATCAGCACGGTCGGGCTGGTGCCCGCCTGCAGATCGCTGGACTGCATCAGTGTGATGGCCGGTTGCATCGACGACCTCGACCGGGTGCTCGACGTGATGGCAGCCCGCGACGACAACGACGCCTGGTCGCGCGAACGAGGGCCACGCTACGACGGCTCCGACATCAGGGTCGGGTTGCCGCCCGTCGACGAACTCGACTTCTTCGGCGACGACGCGATGCGGCGGGCCCATCTCGCTTTCCGCGAACACCTCGCCAACACGGCCACCACGGTCGACGTCTCGCTGGAGCCGTTCCTCGCCGCGGGCTCACTGCTCTATCAGGGTCCGTGGGTGGCGGAGCGGCTGGTCGAGTTCGGCGACTTCCTTGCCGCGCAACCGGACTCCATCCACCCGGTGGTGCGGGACATCCTGCGCGGCGGCCTGAAGTACACCGCCGTCGACGCATTCGCTGCACTCCAACGCCTCGCTGAGCTCAAGGCCGTCGTGGGTCGGCTGTGGCACCACATGGACGTGCTGGTGGTGCCGACCATCGGCACCACGTTCACCGTCGACGAGGTTCTCGCACGTCCCATCGACACCAACACGATGCTGGGCCACTACACACATTTCGGCAATCTGCTGGATCTGCTCGGCGTCGCACTGCCTGCCGGGACGACAACCGACGGCCGGCCGCACAGCGCAATGCTGCTCGGCGCGGCGCAATCCGATGACACCGTGCTGGCGCTGGCCGCGCGAATTCTCGATGAACCGCGCGAATCACGCGGTATGGCAACGATTTCCGGACTCACCGTCCCCTCTGAGGAGCGCTCATGAGCACGACCGTCGACGTGGCAGCCGAACCGACGCCGTTCCGTCTCGTCGCAGGCAAGACCGCGCTGATCGTGATCGACATGCAGCGGGATTTCCTGCTGCCCGGCGGGTTCGGAGAGAGCCTCGGTAACGACGTCGATCAGCTGCTCAAGGTCGTGCCCCCCTTGGCGGCGCTGATCGCGGCGGCCAGGGCGTCGGGAACCATGGTCATCCACACCCGCGAAGGCCACGAACCGGACCTTTCGGATTGCCCGCCCGCGAAGCTCAACCGCGGCGCCCCCTCGAAGCGAATCGGCGACCCCGGTACGTACGGTCGCATCCTCGTGCGCGGTGAGTACGGGCACGACATCGTCGACGAACTGGCGCCCATCGACGGCGAGATCGTCATCGACAAACCCGGCAAGGGCGCCTTCTACGCGACAGAGCTGCAGGATGTGCTCGTCGGCGCTGGCATCAGCC
>DATEIG010000445.1:0-2301 GCA_035279185.1 Mycobacterium sp. | reverse complement strand
ACGGCGCGCTGCTGGACAGCTCCTACCGCGGCTACGGCCTGCAGATGGTCGACGGCGACGGTGTCGAACAGGACCTCGACCTGATCATCACATCGTCGCTGGAGGCGGCAGACGAGTTGTTGACCCGGGTGACGCGTGACGCCATCGAGGGCATCAGCGTCACCGCCCAGATGTTCAACCTCGTGGCGGTCGACGAGTCGGGCAAGCCGCTGCTTCCGATGGTGAGCTGGCTGGACCAACGCGCCGAGGGAGCCGCACGAGCGCTGGCCGAAACCGTCCCGCCCACTGCGCAATTCACGCGCTTCAGCTCGGTCGTCTCCGCCAAGGACATCCTTCCGAAGATCCTCTGGCTGCGCGACAACCACCCGGACACCTACGCCCGCACGGCCAAGCTGCTGGACTGTAAGGAGGCGGTCGTCTCCCATCTGACGGGCGTCGCGGTCACCGACCATGCCGGTGCATCGGCCTATCGACTGTTCGCCCACGACACCCGCGGCTGGGACAGCGACGCATGTGACGCCGCGGGTGTGGATCCACAGAAGCTTCCCGACGTTCGCGCCGCCACCGACGTCGCAGGCCCGCTGTTGCCCGACATCGCGCATCGGCTCGGTCTGCCCGCAGGCATCCCGGTGTACGTCGGTGTCGGCGACGTGCCCGCGAGTCAATTGGGCGCGGGCGCTGTCGATCCCGGCGATCTTCACATCAGCCTCGGCACGGCCGTGTACTTCGGCCTGATGATGTCCGAGCGGCGAGTCGATCCGTGTCGCCAACTCGGTGCACTTGCGCACGCCGATGAACACCAGTGGATCCTCTGGCTCGAAATCGCCACGGGCGGAGCGGCGCTCGCCTGGGCGGTGCGCATGCTCGGCCTCGACGATCCGGGCCCGGTGGACTACTCGCGGATAGAACAGATGGTGCGCGACAGCGCACACGACATGGACGGCCTGCTGTTCGCGCCCTGGCTCAGCGGAGAACGCGTACCGGTGTTCGACGATGCCGCGCGCGCCTCATTCGTCGGGCTGAGCCTGCACCACGGACCGGGGCATGTGCTGCGGGCAGTCATGGAGGGCGTGGCCTTTCAGATGCGCTGGGCTCTGCAGTACGGCCTCGACTACGGGGAGGCGGTCACGCGCATCCGTGCGGTCGGCGGCGGATCGATGGGGTCGGTCTGGACGCAGATCGTCGCCGACGTCCTCGAACGTCCACTGGAGACCATCGCGGCCCCCCAAGATGCGGGGGCGATCGGCGCAGCAGCATGCGCCATCGTCGGCAGCGGCGCCCAACCCGACTACTCGTTCCTCGCCGACCGGGTGGTCGTGACCCACACCTACCTGCCCCACGCGGACCGCTCCCACGAATACGGCGTCCGGTACGGCCAGTACCAGCGCCTCTACCGCGCGCTCTACCCGATCTATCACCACCAACGAGACGAGGCTCGCCTGTGACGGACCGCTGCGTGGTCTTCGACCTCGACGGGGTGCTCGTGATGTCGGAGCACCTGTGGGAGCAAGGCTGGGAGTCCGTATCAGCCGCTCACGGCTACGCGTGGCGTCCCGAGGACACCAGGACATGTCAGGGCAAGAGCGTTCCCGAATGGGCGCGCTACGTCGGCGAACGCACCGGGATGGACGAACAGGCCGCAGCCGACGGAGTCATCGCGGTGGTCGCAGGCGCGTACGAACGCAACGAGGTTCCGCTGATCGACGGCGCACTCGAACTGGTGCAGGCCGCCGCGACGAGAGTGCCGGTGGCGCTGGCGTCCTCGGCTCCCCGCACGATCATCGACCGGGTGATGATGACAACACCGGTCGGCGAGTACTTCCGCGCGACGGTCTCCAGCGCCGAAGTGGCCGCGGGCAAGCCCGCCCCTGACGTCTACCGGGAGGCTGTGGCCAGGCTCGGCGCACGCAGCGCGGGGAGTTATGCGGTGGAGGACTCGAGCAACGGCATCCGGGCCGCCGCCGCCGCGGGGCTCACCGTCCTGGGCATGGAGCACCCGCAATATCCGGTGGATCGCGACGCATCAGGGCGCGCCGCAGGCGTCTACCACAGCCTCGAAGACGTGACAGCCGTGCTGGTGAGTTTCCTCGACGAACGCTAGCTGCGGCTGGTCCGGCAGCGCGGTCGTGGTAGGACTGCTGCCATGACCTCGGTCGCAGATGACATCACGCTCGCATTGGAACTCGCTGACGCCGCCGACGAACTGACGCTCGACAGGTTCGGTGCGCTCGATCTACGAGTCGAGACCAAACCCGATCTGACGCCGGTCACCGACGCCGACAAGTCGGCCGAGGAACTGCT